>NZ_DEVJ01000076.1:0-31214 GCF_002362875.1 Empedobacter sp. UBA3239
TTTTTAAAAAATGTAGCTTATTACACTGGAAAATTCAGGGGGATATCCAACTCTTATTTTCTGTGGTTCTTTTAAACTCATAATCTTATGTTTTTTTAATAGCCATTGATACTAAGATAAGTAAAATTAATATACATCTAACTTTCATCAAAGATGAAAAACTATGATAAACTACTGATTTCGAAAATCAAAGACTCATCTATTTCTATATATCTATATGGTCATTTATTCAAAAGTTACAACAAACCACTTCCGTAATCAATAAAAACACACAAGTATTATTATTTTTAAGGGAAACAATTCATTTCTAACTTAAAATCAATAAGATAATAGATTAATTTTATATAAATCTTACAACTTTTTTTATGAAGAGTCCACTAATAAGCTCATCTAAAGTTTCAAGATGAGCTTTAATCTACTTTTTACTTCTTTCATCTAATTTATTCCGTAAATTTGTTCTCACATTTTAATCTAAATTATTTGAACTATGTTCCTCGAAAATACCTTTAATCATAACAAAAAAAGTGGATGGATAGAAGTCATCTGTGGCTCAATGTTTTCTGGTAAAACCGAAGAACTTATACGCCGTCTAAAACGTGCCGAATTTGCCAAACAACGTGTCGAAATCTTCAAACCTACGATAGATACGCGTTATGCGGACCGCGAAGTCGTTTCACACAATCAAAATTCTATTACATCAACGCCAGTTGAGTATTCTTCAGCAATTTTATTATTGGCTGATGATTGCGATGTGGTAGGGATTGATGAAGCACAATTTTTTGATGAAGGAATTGTAGACGTAGCCAATCAATTGGCAAACGAAGGCAAACGCGTTATTGTTGCTGGTTTGGATATGGATTTCAAAGGTCGTCCTTTTGGTCCAATGCCCAATTTAATGGCGACTGCCGAGTATGTAACAAAAGTGCATGCAATCTGCGTTCGTACAGGAAATTTAGCCAATTATTCGCACCGAAAAATTGACAGTGATCGTCTTGTAGAACTTGGCGAAGTACTAGAATATGAACCATTAAGCCGAGCTGCTTTCTGGGAAGAACATAACAAACATAAAGTTGAAAACTTATAATCTAAATCAAATTGCAAGTATCATCAACGGTACTTTGATTGGAAATGGAGACGAAATCATCAATCAAATTTTCTTTGATTCGCGCATGATTGTCAATCCAATTCACGGAATTTTCTTTGCTTTTCACGGAAACCAAAAAGACGGACATTTGTTTTTGCAAGATGCTTATCAAAGAGGAATTCGAAATTTTGTCGTAGAAAAAGCGTTGACAAATTTGCCTCATGCAAATTTTATCGAGGTTGAAAATCCGCTACTTGCTTTGCAAAATTGGGCAAAAATTCATCGCAAACAATTTCATTTTCCTGTGATCGGAATTACCGGTTCCAATGGAAAAACGATTGTCAAAGAGTGGTTGAATCAATTGTTATGGAAAAAATTCTCGATTGTTCGTAGTCCAAAAAGTTACAATTCTCAATTTGGAGCAGCACTTTCTGTTTTGCAAATGGAAGAGAAAAACGATTTGGGTATTTTCGAAGCTGGAATTTCGATGCCAAATGAAATGCAAAATCTCGAAGAAATTATTCAACCAACAATAGGTGTGTTGACAAAAATCGGAGAAGCGCATTTAGAGAATTTTAAAAATCAAGATGAATTGATTCAGGAAAAACTGAAACTATTTTCTCATGTTGATAAATTAGTTTTCAATATCGAAAACGAAAAAGTTCATCAAGCTATTCTTGAAAACGCTCATTTAGCAAAAACAGATAAATATACTTACGGTTACTCCAATTCTGCCACTGTACAGATCAAGCAAATACAAAGTAATCAGACTAATACGCAAATTTCTATTTTACATAATCAAGAAGAATTCACCTATTCGATTCCTTTTATCGATGATGCTTCGATTAAAAATAGTTTAATTTGCTTAACAACTTTGATTAGTTTAAACATTGATTATAAACAACTTAAAAACGAATTTAATCAACTTCTACCAATCGAAATGCGTTTGGAAATTAAAGAAGCGATTAATCATTCAATTTTAATTAATGATACCTTCAATTCTGATCTAAATTCATTAAAAATTGGTCTAAATGTGCTAAATCAACAACCACGTGACAAAAAATCGTTGGTATTGACGGATATTTTACAAAGTAACTTATCTGACCACGATTTATATCAACAAGCAGCCAATTTAGTCAACCCTTATCATTTTGATGAGATAGTTTTGATTGGAGAAAAAATTTCTCAGTTCAAACATTTATTTGAATCTTATGTTCGTTCATTCAATTCGACTGAAGAATTCTTAGAGCAGTTCCGTCATCAAAATGTCGACAACGAAGCTATTTTATTAAAAGGCGCTCGTCCGTTCAAATTAGAAAAAATTTCGAGTGAATTAGAAACACGTTCCAACGATTCTGTTCTTGAAATTAATTTGCAAAACCTTATAGAGAATATAAATGTGTACCGCTCATTGCTAAAACCTACCACAAAATTGATGTGCATGGTAAAAGCGAATAGTTATGGAACAGGAAGTTTTGAGGTAGCAAATACCTTACAAAATAACGGAGTCGATTTCTTAGGCGTTGCGATTGCAGATGAAGGAAAAGAATTGCGCGAAGCTGGAATTACCATTCCAATTATCGTCATGAACCCGGAACAAAGTAGTTATTCTACGGTTATCGATTATCAATTGGAACCAGAAATCTATAGTTTACGCGTCTTGAAATTATTCATTCAGAAACTACAAGAAAAACAGATTTCTTCACCCTATCCAATTCACCTGAAAATGGAAACAGGTATGAATCGTCTTGGTTTTCATGAAGATGATTTCGAAGAATTAATTGCAATTCTAAAAGATAATTCACATGTTTATGTTCGCTCAATTTTCACTCACTTAGCAACTGCCGATATGCCAGAGGAAGAAGAATATGCGAAATATCAATTAGAACGTTTTGATAATAGTTATGCGGCAATTACAACTGCTTTAAACATAAAACCAATCAAACATGCGTTAAATTCTCCTGGAATTGTAGCGTATGGAGAACATCAATATGACATGGTTCGTTTAGGAATCGGAATGTATGGCTACTCTGAATATACCGATTTTATGGAAAAATATTTGAAACCTGTTGTGCGTTTCAAAACGGTAATCTCTCAGATTTCAGAGATTGAAAAAGGCGAAACTGTAAGCTATGGGCGTCGTTTTACAGCGGAGCGTCATACCAAAATTGCAACTTTACCTGTAGGTTATGCCGACGGCATTCGCCGCTCACTTGGTTACGGAAAAGGAAAAGTGGGAATTAATGGACATTTGGCTACAATTACTGGAACCATTTGTATGGATATGATGATGGTTAATGTAACAGATATTCCGTGTAAAGAAGGTGATGAAGTAACTATTTTTGGAAACTCGCCAACTTTGGCCGACGTTACCGAATGGTTAGGGACAATTCCTTATGAAGTCCTAACTTCGGTTTCCCAACGTATAAAACGCGTTTATTACAAAGAATAATATACTGAAAAAGGGCTACTGAAAAGTAGCTCTTTTTTTGTATTTTTAAAAAAAATAAATGGATAAAATAATTAGATTAATTGAAGAGTATAATAATTCTGATGATTCATTACACAATGAATTTGAATTAGAGATATCTACTGAACAAATCTTAACCCATTTAGATAATTTCATCTTATATGACGACGATTATCCAACAGAAATATATGATTCATATCCACTTTCTACTTCACAAATAGAAAAATTAAAGCCTTTTCTAAAAGTAAATAAAGCTTTTTTTCCCGACTTTTCGAAATTTTCATATTATTTAAGTTGTTATGAAAATAATGTTGAATAGTTAAAGTATCAATTCTACAACTTAGATTCAAAATTGCTATCTTTATTCCTCAATTTAGATCAATTTATGCGCAGTCTTTTTACTTTCATTTTCATTATTTCTACCATGGCCTTTGCACAAGAAACAAAGAACGATTCAACGCGTCTAAAAGTTGGTGTTGTATTGAGTGGTGGCGGTGCAAAAGGTTATGCACACGTTGGCGCTTTAAAGAAGATTGAAGAAGCAGGAATCAAAATTGATTACATTGGAGGTACAAGTATGGGCGCAATTATAGGCGGATTATATGCGGCTGGTTATACGCCTGACGATCTTGAGAAAATTATGCATCAATTAGATATTTCTTCGCTGATTACGCAAAATAAGGATCGTGCAGAAATTCCTTTTTTCGAGAAAGCATACAAAGAAAAATATATCTTAGAATTACCTTTTGATAAGTTCAAATTAACGATTCCTAATGCCATTTCAAAAGGACAAGGTCCACTTGATTTATTGACTTATTTATTGCGTCCAGTTCATGATATTGATGATTTCAATAAACTTCCAACACCTTTTGTTTGTATCGGAACTGATCTCGAAACTGGAGAAGAAAAAGTCTTTCGTTCGGGATTTTTACCTCGTGTTATTTTGGCTTCAGGCGCATATCCAACCATGTTAGATCCTGTCACAATTGATGGTAAAATATATGTTGATGGTGGCGTTGTCAACAACTTCCCCGTGAAAGAAGTGAAAGAAATGGGGGCTGATATTATTATCGGTGTCGAATTGGGTGATGGTTTACAAAAACGTGATGATCTAAATTCTGCTATTGATATTTTGAGTCAAATTATGACGATGAGCATCGTTAAAAAAACAAATGAACAAAAGAAATTAGTCGATTTATTGATTAAACCAGAGTTAAAAGAATATGCTGTCACGAGTTTTGACGAAGTAGATTCTATTTACAATCGTGGACTTATTGCTTCGGAAAAAGTATATGATCAACTGAAAGAAATTGCAAAAAAACAGCATGCTTCAAACAAAACTCGAAACGAAATTAAACTTGATGATTATGTTTTGGTGAAAGAAATTGAAGTAGAAGGATTGAAAAACTTCAACACAAATTACATCGAAGGTAAGTTAGGGATTCGTACTCCTGAAATTATAAAATATGATGATTTAAAAGCTGGAATTTCGAAACTATATGCTTCAGGAAACTTCAATAATATCACGTATAAAATCTCAGAAATTAACGATGAAGAGAATTTATTAACGTTAAAAGTTCAAGAAAATAAGACCAAACAATCTATCCGTTTTGGATTACATTACGATGATTTATTTAAAACAGGATTACTTTTAAACTTCACTTCAAAGAATTTATTTGTCAAAAACTCGGTGCTTTCTGCTGATGTTGTGGTTGGTGATTATGCGCGATACAACATCAATTTTTTTATTGATAATGGTTATTTTCCAAGTATTGGTTTCAACTCTTTTTCGCATTATTTTGACAAAGAAATTGATCTAAGAAACTTCTTTGGTCAAGATAATATCTACAAAAAAGTAAATTATAACTTTAGAGAATACATCAATCAACTCTACATTCAATCCACAATTAAAGAAAAATTTGCGATTGGCGTTGGATTGGAGCATCAATACACAAAAGTTTTCACAAATAATTTTATTGCTTCTAATCAAGAATTTCCAGCAAAATCAGAAGGTTATTATTGGAAAGGGTATGGATATATCAAAGCAGATAATCGAAATAATGCAAATTTTGCGCGTAGTGGTTTAAAATTTGATGGAAGTTTCAAGTATTTATTTGATTCTAATGTAACTGGGTTTGAAAATAACTATTTGTTAGAATCGAGTTTAGAGGCAAATTTTCCATTAAATAATTTCCTAAGTTACAGATTTACTGCTAACTTTGGAACCTTTTTCAACGATAATGTATCAATGCCTCAGAAATTTTTTCTAGGAGGTTATGTTGAGCAAGATTTTTTCAATTATACAAAGTTTTATGGGCTTCCTTTTGGTTCTGCGATTGGCGACAATCAATTGCTTTTTGGCTCTCATATTCAAGCTCGAATTTTGAAAAATCATTACACAAGTCTATTTATGAATATAGCAAATATCACAGATAGATTTGAGCAATTGAGTTTAACAGATTACAAATATCTTGGGTACGGCATTACCTATGGCTACGATAGTCCATTAGGACCTTTAAATTTCATTTGGAGTTATTCGCCTTACACAAAAAAAGGATTATTTAATTTAAGTTTAGGTTACTGGTTTTAGAACAATGATAGAATTATTTTACGAAACAGATTTTGAGCTAAAAGATGCTCAAACTTGGATAGATTGGATCGTAGAGAGTATGAAGAATGAGGGGAAAACAATAGAAGATTTAAACTATATTTTCTGTGATGACGAATACTTACTTCAAATTAATCGACAATATTTAGACCACGATTATTACACAGATGTTATCGGTTTCGATAATTCTATTGAAGATGAATTGATGGGTGATATTTTTATTAGCGTCGAACGAATCAAAGATAATGCTGAGCAAAATAATGTTTCTTTTGAAAACGAATTGGCTCGAGTAATTATTCACGGAATATTACATTTTGCTGGTTATATGGACAAAGAACCTGATGACAAAGAATTGATGACTGCTAAAGAAAATCAATATTTAGAAACATTTAGTAGCTATCTAAATCAATAATGTTCCACGTGGAACATTTATTATTTTAACAAGAAAAATAAGTTTACAAATCAAATGATATTTCAATCAGAATATGATGTAATTGTAGTTGGTGGTGGTCACGCAGGTGCAGAAGCAACAGCGGCAGCAGCCAATTTAGGAGCAAAAACGCTTCTTGTGACAATGAACTTACAAACAATCGGACAAATGTCTTGTAATCCTGCTATGGGTGGAATTGCGAAAGGACAAATTGTTCGCGAGATTGACGCTTTAGGTGGATACTCTGGTATTATCACTGACAAAACAGCGATTCAATTCAAGATGTTGAATCAATCAAAAGGTCCAGCAATGTGGTCTCCACGTGCGCAATCAGACCGTATGCGTTTTGCAGAAGAATGGCGTTTATCTTTAGAGAGAACAGAGAATGTTGACTTCTTTCAAGATATGGTGAAAAATTTAATCATCGAAAATGGTAAAGTTTGCGGAGTAATTACAGCCATGGGAATGAAAATTCGTTCTAAGTCTGTTGTACTTACAAATGGTACTTTCTTGAATGGTTTAATTCATATTGGAGAAAAACAATTTGGAGGTGGACGCATGGGAGAATCTGCTGCTTTCGGAATTACGGAACAATTAGTTGATTTAGGTTTCGAAGCTGGACGAATGAAAACAGGTACTCCTCCACGTGTAGATGGTCGTTCTATCGATTATACGAAAATGGTGGAGCAACCAGGTGATGAAAATCCTTCAAAATTCTCATATACAAATACACAAAAATTAACAAAACAACGTTCTTGTTGGATTACTTATACGAATCAAGAAGTTCATGATTTATTGCGTGAAGGCTTTGATCGTTCTCCAATGTTTAACGGAACAATTAAATCGACAGGACCAAGATATTGTCCATCTATCGAAGATAAAATTAATCGTTTTGCAGACAAAGATCGTCATCAGATTTTTGCTGAACCGGAAGGTTGGCACACGATGGAATTCTACATAAATGGATTCTCAACATCTTTGCCAGATGATATTCAAGCAAGAGCTTTACGTTCTGTTCCTGGTTTTGAAAATGCAAAAATTTTACGTCCAGGTTACGCCATCGAATACGATTATTTTCCACCCACACAGTTAAAACATACGCTAGAAACTAAGTTAATTGATAACTTATATTGCGCTGGTCAAATTAACGGAACAACAGGTTATGAAGAAGCTGCTTCTCAAGGTTTGATGGCGGGTATAAATGCTGTGTTAAAAATTCAAGGAAAAGATCCATTTATCTTAAATCGTAACGAAGCTTATATAGGAGTTTTAATCGACGATTTGATTACAAAAGGTACAGAAGAACCTTATCGTATGTTTACATCTCGTGCAGAATATCGTATCTTATTGAGACAAGATAATGCGGATGAACGTTTGACAAGAAAAAGTTTTGAATTAGGCTTAGCCTCAGAAGATCGTTTGAGAAGAATGGAAGAAAAATTTGACAAGGCTGAAAAGTTAGTTAATTATTTTGAAGAAAATTCAATCAAACCACAAGAGATAAATGATGTAATTGAAGAGCGAGAAGGAACACCTTTGAAACAACCAAACAAAATGATTTCGGTTATTTCTCGTCCTGAATTAAAGCTTTCTGATTTCACAAAATTAGATCGAGTAAAAGAGTTTATTGAAACGAATGAATACGATCAAGAAGAATTAGAGCAGACAGAAATTCAAATAAAATATAAAGGTTATATTAAAAAAGAACAACAGAATGCAGATAAATTGCATCGTTTGGAAAATCTAAAAATTCCAGCTGATATAGATTATCATGTCTTTGGTTCGATGTCGATAGAAGCTCGTCAAAAATTAACAAAAATAAAACCTGCAACGGTAGCACAAGCATCAAGAATTAGTGGTGTATCACCAGCAGATATTAGTGTATTATTAATTTACATGGGAAGATAATATGGAAAATGTTCCACGTGAAACATCTAAAGAAAATCCTTCAAAAGAAGGATTTTCTGGTATTAAGAAATTAGATTTAAAAGATTATTTTTTAACAGGAGAAAAATTCGAAATATACGAAGATTCAGAAACTGAAGTTTTGTATACTCTTCCCCAACCTATCGAAAATTTAGGAAAGTACTACGAAAGTAAAAATTACATTTCCCATACAGATGGAAAGAAATCTATTTTTGAACGTTTTTACCAAATGGCAAAATCTATCAATTTGAACAATAAATTAGAATTGATAAATAAAGTTTCAAATGGTAAAAATATTTTGGATTATGGTTGTGGTGTTGGAGATTTTTTAGAACATCTACAAAAAAATGGGTATGATGTTTTGGGAATGGAACCAAATGATTCGGCACGAAAAATTGCACAATCTAAAATTGGAAAGGAAAAAGTTACTTCTACAGAATTAGAACATAATGATCAAAAATTTGATATCATCACGTTGTGGCATGTCTTAGAACATATTCCAAACTTGAATGAAATCATTCAACAATTAAAAAATCATTTATCAGAAAATGGTCGATTAATTATTGCAGTTCCAAATCACAAATCATATGATGCAGAATATTACGGAAAATATTGGGCTGCATATGATGTACCAAGACACCTTTGGCATTTCTCTGCAAGTAGCATGAATAAGCTTTTCAACAATTTTGGTATGAAAATTGAATCTATCCACCCGATGAAATTAGATTCTTTTTATGTGAGTCTACTATCTGAAAAATATAAAGGTAATAAGTTAGGTTTTATCAATGCGCTTAGAATTGGTTTGAAGTCTAATGCTCAAGCTAAAAAAACAGGTCAATATTCTTCTTTAATCTATATTATTAAAGCTGAAAATTAAAATAAGCGTTTTTAAAGAATGATTATCTAATCAGATGTATTAGAAGTCGTTTTTTTTCTAAAAATTTATTAAATCTAATTTATAAAAGCCATTTTTTAAGATTAATAATAGATAAAATAAATAGCTATGAAAAAAAGTATTTTATTATTTGGGATATGCGCTTCAGCATTTTTAACTTCTTGTGCATCTACAACCGTTGCAAAACAAGAAATACAAACTGGTAAAGAAGTAAGAGGTGCATGGACTTTGACAAATGTAGACTACCAAGGTTTAACAACCAACGAGGTACAAGGTAATGTAAAAGTTACAGATGCAGTTTCAAAAGTTTTTGACACAGCAAACCCAGAATGTTATGAAGGTTCTACATGGAACTTAGTTCAAAACAACAAAAAAGGAACATATACATTTAATAACGCTGGCGGAGATTGCCCTTCAGGAACAGCAAATATTATTTGGGATTTACAACAAGATGGTTCTACAACTTACTTTATCTTCAAAGATGTTACAGGAATCAAAGCGAAACAAAATACAGCAGGATATAAAATGCGTGTAGATTATGTTGATGCAAATTCGATGAAATTGGTACAAGATATCAATGCAAACGGAAAAATTGCACAAGTGATTTATAACTTCGTACGTTAATCAACAATTTAAAAAACTTAGAAATTATGAAAAAAATAAATACTAAAATAGCCGCAATTGTATTAGGAGGATCATTTATTATGTCTTCTTGTACAGCTGTACAAAATGCAAATAATACACAAAAAGGTGCTGGTATTGGTGCTGTTGCTGGTGGGGTTATTGGAGGAATCTTAGGTAATAATATCGGTAAAGGTGGTAACACTGCTTTAGGTGCTGTAATTGGAGCTGCTGTAGGTGGAGCTGCTGGTGGTGTTATTGGTAACAACATGGATAAACAAGCGCAAAAAATTGAGCAAGTTTTACCAGGTGCAGAAGTAGTAAGAACTGAAGAAGGGATTAACTTAATTTTAGATGAAAACTCTAAAGTTACCTTTGATTACAACAAAGCTTCTTTAACTGCTGTTGCTAAATCTAACTTAGATAAATTAGTAGAAGTTTTCAACGAATATCCTGATACAGATTTATTAATTGTTGGACACACTGATAACGTAGGTTCTCAAAGTTATAACTTACCATTATCTCAAAAACGTGCACAGTCTGTAAAAGATTATTTAGTTTCTAAAGGTATTTCTTCTTCTCGTTTAACATCGAAAGGAAAAGGTTTAGAGGAACCAATTGCTGATAATACAACAGTAGAAGGACGTGCTCAAAACCGTCGTGTAGAGATTGCAATTACTGCAAACGCAAAAATGAAAGCTGACGCTGCTAAAGAAGCAAACGGACAATAATTCATTTCAATATAAAACAAGAAAAGCGTTCAGATTTTGAACGCTTTTTTATGTTTAATACGTTTACGATTATTTAAAATTAACCACAAACCATTTATTATTAATCTTTTCTAAAGTAACTTGATACGTCTTAGAAGATTGGTCTTTTAAATTTGCATTCACTTCAACCAAAGCTACTTTTTCATCTGCATCTAACACTTTTGCATCATTAATTGTTGCTTGCTCTAAATTCTTAATTGATTCATCAGAAGAAAATTTTTGGAAAGTATTCCATTCTCCACTTCTTGTCAACGCAAAAGCGCCAGAATAATTTTTCTTAGATAAATTTGTCATAAAACGATTCGAAAGAGATTTTACCATTCCAGCTTCTTTGCTTACATGTGCAGGCGTACTTTCAACCAAAAGAGAATCTACAACCTCAGCAGCACCAACTAAATTCAACGGAACTTTTACCGCTTTACGATTCGTTAAATATCGTTCAGAATTCGGAATTCGAACCAAAATATCTAATCGATCACTCTTAATTTTAGAAGCATCTAATGACGAATATTTAATATTAATTGTATTTTTTCTGTACAAATCATCCATAGAATTTGGATCAATTGTAGAACGAAATGTGTACACAATACTACCTGAATTAAACACTTCTATTGTTGCCGTTACAGCTTTATCCAACTGAATTTCCTCTCCTTGCACATTATAAAAGAATGGCGAAATTGCAATTCCTTTCTCATCTTGTTTTACACTAAAATCAAAACGTTGTACATTAGAAGTCGGTTCAGCAGGCGTTTCTACAGTTTCGGTTGCGCCTGGTTTTGGAATTCCATTCACCAAAGGAACTTGATTTCTATTCCATGTAAATTTATTTTGTAATGCAACTTTTTCTGCAATATCAAAAACCTCATCTACCGTTTTTCCATCTAACAACGTACGCACAATTCCCCAACGCGCTTCATTATCCATTGATTGACTTGTGTTGTACTCGAAAATAATTTGCAAAGCTTCCTTAAATTTATCTTGTTGCATAACAGGCAAAGCCTTCGAAATTTTGTCTACCGTTTCACTAAAAGTTTGCGCAGATGTAGAATCAATTTCAATCTTATCATTTTTACAACTGATAATCATTAAAGCAAAAGAGGCAATGATGAATAAACGTTTCATATAGTATAGATTAAGTACGTTTTGAGTTAAAGTTTTATAAGAAGTAAATATACTAAATACTTGTGTTGATAATGATATTTTTTTAACAAAAAAAAAGCAAATTTCATTTCTGAAATCTGCTCTATATATAAAACAACTAAAACTTGAAAAAAATTTCTAAATATCCATAGGAACTTCGATTAACATCAAGCGAGAATCTTTTGCTACATTGAAAGAAAACTCGTTTGTATCTTTAATCTCGATGACATCTCTTCGTCCTAATTTGTTTCCGTCAAATTCAACTTCTCCTTCAACAACCATAAAGAAAACACCATTTCCTTCTTTTTGTACTTTGTATGTTTCTTGATTATCTTCTGTATAATTTCCTAAGAAAATCCATGCATCTTGATGAATCCAAACTCCTTGATCATCTGGATTTGGAGAAAGCACTTGGTATAATTCATTTTCTTTTGCAACTTCACGAACAGAAATTTGTTGATAGCGAGGCTCAACATTCATTTTATTTGGAATAATCCAAATCTGAAAAAAATGTCCTTCTTGGTTTTCATAAGCATTCATTTCACTATGAAAAACTCCTGTACCAGCACTCATTACTTGTACATCCCCAGACTCAATTACAGAACCAGTTCCCATTGAATCTTCGTGAGAAATTCCTCCTTTTGTAGGAATTGTAATAATCTCCATATTATCATGAGGATGTTTTCCAAATCCCATTCCTCCAGTAATTATATCATCATTTACGACACGCAAAGCTCCAAAATGAATACGGGCTGGATCGTAATAATTTGCAAAACTGTAAGAATGTTTAGAGTTTAACCATCCGTGATTTCCTCCACCTCTTGATTCTGATTTAAATATTTGGTAATTCATAGTAATTTATTTTTATACAAATTTAGGGTGCGAAAAAAACTTATCTATTGATATGTGATAAGTTATCAATTAACACACCTAGAAGATGAATAAAATTTTTTTAAATTATTAACGAAATGTTAAAAATAATTAATATTTTAGCATTCAGTTAACACATGAGACATATATATGCTATCAATTTCAGGCGAATCGACATTTAATGTTATACTTTGGATTCTACTCCAAATCGTTCTTGTTATTATAGTAGCAGTTATTTTGTATAAAGTTTACAAAAAACTTACAAAATGAAAAAAGGTTCCAAAATTTCGGAACCTTTTTAGTTTATATCAATTAATCATTTTACTGATTATTCTTCCAATCTATTATTTTATCACGAATAAACTCTGCTAATTTCACTTTACTTTGATGCGTCCAACCTGCAATATGTGGCGCTAAAACAACATTATCCGCTTGGATTAAATACTGAAATTCTTCTGGTAAATCAGATGCAACTAATTTCTCAAAACTCGATTTTTCAAATTCTAAAACATCTAAAGCAACACCTAAAACTTTTCCTGTTTTTAATGCTTCAACCAAATCTTTTGTCACAACAGATTTACCACGCGCTGTATTCACAAAATAAAATGGCTTTTTGAAGTTAGAAATAAATACTGCATTAATCATTTGCATCGTTTCTGGCGTTTGCGGCGTATGTAAACTTACAACATCTGCTTGCTCAAAAAATTCTTCTAACGAAACTTGTTTCGCAAATTCATTTCCTTTGTTTGGCAAAATATCAAAGCATATCACATTCACTTCAAAACCTTGCAAACGTCTCGCAAAAGCATTTCCCATGTTTCCATAGCCAATAATCCCAACCGTTTTACCTTTCAATTCATCACCACGATTTTCTTCACGTTTCCAAATTCCATTACGAACTTCGTTATCAGCTCTGCGCAAATGATGCATCAACATCAACAACATACCAATCGCATGTTCACCAACAGAATCTCGGTTTCCTTCGGGAGAATTAAATAAAACAATGTTATGATCAGCTGTAAACTCTTCGTCAATATTCTCCAAGCCTGCCCCTACTCTACCAATAAACTTTAAATTCGTTGCTTTTGCTAAAAAATCTTTATCAATTGGAAATCTACTCCTTACAATCAATCCATCATATTCATTAATCTTTTGTTCGATCATTTCTTTTGATGAAATATAATCTTCATCAACAATAAAACCAGCTTCGCGAAGTCCATTATTCAAACATTCATGATTAGAATCGATTGCTAAAATTTTATAAGGCTTATTCATTGCAAAAATTTTATTCAAAGTTACAACGAATGCAAGTATTATTATAAAATTGAAGATAAAAATGGTTACACACAAATCGTTTACAACTCAGTTAATAACATTTTAATTTATTGAAAATGTATGATTTATATTGTTAATTAAATAATAATTGAAGTTTAAAAAATGATTTTTAAACCATTTGGTATGACCTTAACTTTTACTTGAAGTGAATCGGTATTATGAATCTCTCCATCAAGTTGATACGTAATCGGATTATTATTTAAACTTTCAATCTTGAATTTTTTCACTTTTCGATACTTTGCTTTGTCTAATAAATCAATTTTCTTGGCTAAAACCAATACCGAAAAATAAAATTGTTCGAAAACATCTAAATCTTCAATCATCAATAAATCCAATTCTCCATCAGACAAATCAGCTTTCGGTGTAAAAGAGATTCCATAACCAGCAATGTTAGAATTAGAGCAGAATAGATAATAAAAATTTTTCTCAATAATTACATCATCAATATAAAGGCGAAACAATTTAGATTTATAATTCAACAACGTTTTCACAGATGCATCAACATAACCAGTAATCGTACGTTTTTGATTTTCTTCATATGTTTTGATAACTTCTGCGTCAATCCCAAAACCTAAATTGCTAAAAAAATAGTTATCCTCTACTCTACCAACATCAATCGTATGAACAATATGGTTTTTGATAATTTCGATTGCCTTGTTAATATCTTTCGGAATATTAAGATTTGTAGCCAAACCATTTCCAGATCCGGCAGGAATTATTCCCAACGGAATATTTTTTTTCACCAAAGCACTCGCCACTTCATTGATTGTCCCATCACCACCGCACGCAACAATAACATCTGAATTTTCTGCAATCGCCTCCTTCACCAATTCTTTTGCATGAAATTGATAAACGGTTTCTTTCAAAACGATTTCGTCTGAAGAATCAAATTTTGATTGTAAAAAATCGAGCGAAATATCGTGTTTTGCGTTTCCAGAATTAGGATTAACAATGAAAGTGTACTTCATTTTTGGGGAATTGAAATTTATCAAAACACAAAAATAAGAAATCTAAAAGAATCAAGCTATTTAACGTCTTTTTTTGAGGAAAAACTATCAAAAACTTTCTAACTTTGTCATATGAAAATTAAAGAAATTCAAAACGAAATAGTAGACGAATTCTCATTTTTTGATGATTGGGAACAACGCTACGAATATTTGATCGAGTTAGGAAAAAGCTTAAATAATTTACCAGAAGAAGCAAAAACAGATGATAAAATCATCAAAGGTTGTCAATCTTCTGTTTGGTTAGATGCAGAATTGGATGGTAATACAATCGAATTTAAAGCTGATTCTAATGCTATTTTACCAAAAGGAATTGCCGCATTATTGGTGAGAATGTATAATCATCAAACGCCAAAAGATATTTTAGAATCGGATACAGATTTTATCAACGAAATTGGTTTATCAGAATTTTTATCACCAACTCGTGCAAATGGATTATTAGCGATGATAAAACAATTCAAATTTTATGCGATTGCATTTCAATCAAAACAAAATAATAGTTAGACACATCATCTAATCAACCTTATAAAATAATGAACGACTTTTTAGGCCAAGCATTTATTTTTCTATTTTCCGCTGTAATCTGCGTTCCTATTTCCAAAAAATTAGGAATGGGTTCGGTTTTGGGATATTTAATTGCCGGAGTTTTAATTGGACCTTATGTGCTAAAATTTGTTGGCAATGACGGTACAGACATTATGCACGCCACTGAATTTGGTGTAGTTATGATGCTTTTTTTGGTCGGATTAGAACTTGATCCAAAGGAATTCTGGAAGATGAAAAATAAAATCATCAACCTTGGTGGAATGCAAGTTTTGGGAACAATAATTATTGCAACTTTAGTCGGAATATTTGCCTTGAAAATGGATTTTTCTTTGGCTCTTTCTATAGCTTTTGCAATAACCATGTCTTCAACAGCCATTATTATGCAAACGCTTAGCGAAAAAGGATTGACCAAAACAAACATAGGTAAATCAACTTTTTCAGTTTTGTTGTTTCAAGATATTATGGTAATTCCAATCTTAGCAATTATTCCACTTTTAGTTGGAGATTCCTTGATTCAGTCCATTGGAGATGATTCTAAAAGTTTGTTAGTTGGTGGACCAGCGTTCATGAAAACCTTGGTTATTCTTGGTGCAATTACATTTATTTATGTGATTGCAAAATACATTATTACACCTTATTTCAAGTATGTTGGACAATTACAAGTTCGAGAAATTTACACCGCTTCTGCCCTACTTTTAGTCATTGGAGTTTCAATTTTGATGCAAAAAGTTGGAATTTCTCCTGCCTTGGGAGCATTTATTGCTGGTGTTGTTTTGGCGAATAACGAATATAAACATCAATTAGAAAGTGACATTGAGCCATTCAAATCATTATTATTAGGAATCTTTTTTATTGCTGTTGGATCAACGATTAACTTTAAATTAATTGCAGATAAACCTTTTATGATTCTTGGATTAACATTTGGAATAATGCTAATAAAATCATTGGTTTTATGGTTTATTGGAATCAAACATAAATTTGATTTTGATCAGAAATGGTTGTTCATTTTGCTTTTATCACAAGTCGGAGAATTTGCTTTCGTTATCTTATCATTGACTCGAAATTTAGATATTCTAAACAAAGAATGGTACGATTTGATGTTAGCTACAACAGCGATAACAATGGTAATAACACCATTACTTTTAGTCTTAAATGAAAAATTAATTCTAAAATATTTTGGTGTAAAAACAAAAGTAAAAACAATCATTGAAAACGATAAAATAAATCCACATTCAGCAGAAGGTGAAATAATTATTGCTGGTTTTGGTGATTTTGGAAACACAATTAGTCGTGTCTTGAAAAGCACTGGAATAAAATCGATTGTTTTGGATAATGATAGCGAGCGTGTAGAGAAAATGCGCAAGCAGGGTTTTAATGTTTTCTATGGTGATGCAACAAATGTTAACTTACTAAAATCGGCTGGTGCTGAACATGCAAAATATTTTGTAGCTGCTTTGGATCCGCCAGAAATTAATCAAAAATTAGTTTATATTGTTCGTAAAAACTTTCCGAATTTAGAAATTATTGTTCGTGCAAAAAATCGTAGTTATGCGTATAATTATTTGAAAGATGGTATAGACGAAGTTTATCGAGAAAACTTTTTCTCATCTGTTTACGTTGGTAGACAAATCCTTATAAAATATGGTTTTTCACCTGAAGAAGCGTCTAAAATTGGGGAAATTTTCATAAAAAGTGACCGAAAATCGTTGCGTAAAATTGCAAAACATGCCGAAAATTCTGATCAATATTTTGAAGCATCTAAGGAAGAGTTTGAAAAGCAAATGAAAATGGTTGCAAAAGAAATTAACAATAGGAATAATGGAGAAAACGAATCATAAAAAACTATTAGTTTTACGTTTTTCTGCTTTGGGGGATGTTACAATGATTGCTCCTGTTTTAAAAGAGTTTATTGAACAAAATCCTAATGTCGAAGTTTATGTTGCTTCGCGCCCTTTTATGGGAAATATTTTCAAGCAATTTCCTCAAATCAAATTTATTTCGGTTGATTTGAACAAAGACTACAAAAGCTTTTGTAGCTTGTTCAAATTATACAAAGAATTAAAACAATATAATTTTGATTATGTAGCTGATTTTCATAATGTAATCCGATCAAAAGTAATTGCAACTCTATTCAAACTTAACGGAACAGAAACGGCTACTTTAGATAAAGGTCGTGAGGAGAAAAAAGCTTTAGTCAATCAAAAAAATCGCGTTTATAAGCAATTAAAATTAACAACTGAGCGCTATGCTGATGTTTTGCGTAAACTTGGTTTTAACGTCAATTTAAAGCATAAAATCGAACCAAAATCGATTAAGGAACCAAAATCAATTGGAATTGCACCTTTTGCAGCCTTTACAAGTAAAATTTATCCCATCGAAAAGATGAAAATCGTGACGAAGAAATTAGCTGAAAATGGGTACAAAATTTATTTATTTGGCGGTGGAAAAACTGAAATTGATGAATTAAAAACATGGGAAAATTTCAATCCAAACATCCATTCTTTAGCTGGAACAATCTCTTTTGAAGAGGAATTACAAGCAATTGCTAAATTAGAAGTAATGATTTCTATGGATAGTGCAAATATGCATTTAGCTTCGTTGATGGGTACGCGCACGATTTCTATTTGGGGTGGAACGCATCCATTTGCTGGATTTTTAGGTTATGGACAATCTATGAATGATGTGATACAAGACGAATCGATGAAAATTCGTCCAACTTCTATCTTTGGAAAAGATCCAAAAAAGTTTCAAAATTATGATTATTTTCAAAATTTGAGTGCCGAAGATGTTTATCAACAAATCGTCAATAAATTAGAAAAATAATACTTTTAAAAGCATCATATCGATGCTTTTCCTATTTTTATAAGAAATTATAATCACATGAAGTATACATTTCTTATTCTTTCCTTATGCTCAAATTTTTTATTTGCTCAAGAACCGAAAGTTATCTTGGTTACGCTGGATGGTGTTCGTTGGAAAGAAGTTTTTCGGGGAGTTGAAAAATCAATTTTAAATGATAAAAAATACAACTCACTTATTGTTCAAACTAATGAAAAATATTGGACAGAAGATTCTATAAAACGTCGCGAATTATTGATGCCATTTACATGGAAAACGATTAAAGAAAAAGGAGTTATTTTAGGAAATCGTGATGAACAAAACTTTGTTAATTTGACCAACAAAAGATTATGGTCTTATCCTGGATACAACGAAATTATTACAGGAAAAGCTGATGATGAGCGAATTAAAAACAACAAAGATATTCCGAATCCTAATGTATCAGTTTTTGAAATTGCAAATCAACAAAAGAATTTAAACAATAAAGTAATGGCTTTTGGAAGCTGGAGAATGTATACAAATATTTTGAATCAAGAACGTTCTAAATTGTTTGTAAATGCTGGATATCAAGATAGTTTTAATCAAAACAAATCTGAACGAGAATTGCTTATCGAACGTTTTCAATTAGAAACACCAAAACAATGGTGGGCAACAAGATTTGATATTTTTACGCACGAATTTGCGTTAGAAGCGATGAAAAATCAAAAGCCAAAATTACTTTTTATTGGTTATGGAGAAGCCGATGATTACGGACATGATGAAGATTACGATCAATATATTACTTCAATAAACCGCAATGATAGAATGATTGAGGAAATATGGAATTATGTACAAAGCGATCCATTCTATAAAGATCAAACAACTATTATTGTAACAACTGATCACGGACGTGGAAATGGAAGACAATGGTCAGAACATTATGATGAAATTCTTGGATCAGACGAAGGTTTTATATTGATGATTGGAAATGGGATTAATCCTAAAAAATTCAAACAGAAACAAACTTATCTCAATCAAATTGCCTCTACAATTGCTGATTTAATGAAAGTAAAAACATGGAATTATAAGGATTCTGGAAAGTCGTTATTGAAGTAAGATTTGTCTGCTTTGAATATCCGATTCCAACGGTAAAATGCGGTCTCCAGCGTGTTTTTCTAACTGAAATAATTTATTCAAAACGGCACTACTTTAGAATCAATAATTTAACCCATTTCAAAAAGGTGTATAATATTAATTATGTTAAGTTATTCAGAAGTGATTGATATTTTTAAACTCTGAAGAGCCTTTTTTTCTTTTACAAATTCTTCCATTGTAATGTACTTTTTTCTGTGTCATCAAGAGTGAAAAATAAATAATTTTACTATTTCTAATCTCTAAGTTTTCATACTATATTTTTATACCATTGATAATTGTAAAAATTAATAGTAATTTTTATACAAGTTTAATAAGATAACATACATATTATATTAAAAAAAATAAACAAATTTGCTGATCCTAATAATATATTTATTCAAATATACTTTTATTATAGTCTTCTATAATTAAATCAGAATTTATGAAAACAACACTTTCAATAATATATCTTTTATTTTTTACTACAATTTTCTGTCAAGAAAAATTAAAAATTGAATATGAATTCAGAAATGAGTTTGATTTTGAAAAAACTACAAATCAAATAAGTAGAGAAATATATAAAAATAGTAACGACAATAGGCTATATTTTGAGTTGATTACTTCTAAAAACGAATCTACTTTTAATAAAATTGATCGAGTAGACAATTCGCAAAATAAAAGTGGAACATCAATAAGTTTTGTGAGCGGACCAGGAGGATTTTATTATAAAAATCTGAAAGAGAAGTATTCCCTTTCAGAAATAAATTATAATAACAAGAATCTACTTATTTATGATTCTATTAAACAAATGAAATGGATTATTAAAAAAGAATATACAAAAATTTTAGGATTCGATGTAAAGAAAGCTACCCTTCAAGAGTCAGAAAATACATTTATTGAAGCTTGGTATGCGCCTAAGCTTGAATTTAAAAATGGTCCAACAAATTATGATGGTTTACCTGGAGTCATTTTAAAATTAACTATGATTAATAAAGATGGGAGTCAAGAAAATAAACAAATTTATTCAGCAATAAAAGTCAATGTGAGTGATAGATTTAAAATCTCTAAACCAACAAAGGGAAAACAGTTAAATCAAAATGATTTTGAAAAAATGATTCAAGAAGACAATATAGATTTTAATGAAACATTTTTACAAAAATAAAAAGGGTTAGACTATAAAGACACTGTACCAAAAACTGTGTAAGTATAAAATTCTGCTTGGGTTAAAATCGAGCAGAATTTTTTTTATACATTTAATATTTACATATTTATGGAAACAAAAGACCTATTTCCGGATGATTTTTTCAAACAGTTTAAAACTGGCGATGAACTCCAAAACTTTCTCAAAGACTTACAAAAGCGAGGAATTGAAAAAATGTTAGAAGGTGAGTTAGATGCTCACCTGGATTACGATAAGCATGATTTACGCAAGCAAGAAAATGTGCGTAATGGTTATTCTAGTAAAAAGATAAAAACGAGTTATGGCGAAGAAGAAATAAAGGTTCCTAGAGATCGTGATGCTAGTTTTAATCCGATGCTGATACCTAAACGAAAAAGCATGGTTGAAGGCTTAGAAAACGTCATTGTGTCGCTTTACGCCAAGGGAATGTCCGTTTCTGATATTGAAGAACAGATCAGAGAAGTCTACAATTTTGACGTTTCTCAATCCACCATTTCACGTATAACTGATGCTATAACTTCTGATATCGTAGCTTGGCAAAATCGCCCATTAGAACCTGTTTATCTAATCGTTTGGATGGACGGAATTGTTTTTAAGGTTAGAGAAGGTTCCAAAGTAATTAATAAAACCATTTATATCTCAGTAGGCTTAAAACGCGATGGACGCAAAGAAGTTTTAGGATTATGGTTAGGTAAAAATGAGTCATCATCCTTTTGGATGAGTGTTTTAACCGATATGAAGGCTAGAGGAACTGAAGATATCTTGATTACAGCAACCGATAACTTAAATGGTTTTACCGATACCATACGTACCGTTTTTCCTGAATCTAAAACACAAATATGTGTAGTACATCAGATTCGAAATGCTTGTAAATACGTTGTTTGGAAAGATAAGAAACAGTTTACTGCTGATATGAAAGAAATCTACAACGCGCCAACTAAACAGGCTGCTGAAGCTGCTTTAAATGATTTTGCTTCTAAGTGGGAACATAAATATTCTTATGCCATCCAAAGCTGGAAAAACAACTGGGAAGACCTTACGGTTTTCTTTGAATTCCCCGTAGATATTAGGAAAATCATATATACCACCAATCTAATTGAGAATCTAAACGGTAAAATAAGGAAGTACACTAAAAATAAATTATCCTTCCCTACAGATGAAGCTGTTATGAAATCCGTATATTTGGCTGTGAGAGAAGTAACTAAAAAATGGTCTATGCCAGTAAGAAACTGGGGAGTTATTATTGATCAATTTTTAATCCTATATCAAGAAAGGGTTAGACTCTAAAAAGTAGAACCTAACCCAAGCTTAATTTTTGAACTTACACACTTTAAGAGACAGTCCTACTATAAAAAAATAAAACCTAATCAAAGTCTATTTTTATACTTACACACTTTAAGAGATGATGCCCCAAAATAATAAAGGTGAGTTTTAAAACTCACCTTTATTATTTTATGCTACCTAATTAATCATTCCTATATTATAGAACTTTTTATTTTTCCCACTCAAATATCAATTCTATATCAACTCTTTCTTTTTTTGGAAATTTAAAGTTACTATCTATTTCTCTTAGTTTATTTTTAATTCTTTCTGGTGTTTCAAATTTCAATTTTGGATATTCTTCAATATTTTTAATTTCATATGAAGTATCTAATAAAGGGTTTTTAATATTACTAACTTCAATTTTTGTAGCGTTTTTTAAAAACCATGAGTATCTTTTTTTATCTTCTTCAATAGAAACAATAGCTCCAGGTAATCCATTAAACTTCCATGGACCAACAGAAATTGGAATATCTAATGTAAACCAAACAGTATAATTCCTACCTCTAAAAGAAGTAGTGGCTTTCCTAATATTCAAATTATTTTCTGTTTTTATTTCGTCCCATATCTTCCAATTCATTTTAGGGATTTTTTCTTTAAATAAGAACATTTCTACATCTATTTGTTCTTGTATCACTACAACAGAATCTTTTAGATTGCTATATATTAAATCATTATCTAACGACTTTTGATTTAACACAATGTTATTCGCATCTATAGAATTAGTGTCTGTATTTTTTAATTTCTTTTCTACTGTATACAAACTTTCTTTTGTTTTTCCATTGTATTCTAATGTTGTATTATATATAGTCGTTTTATTAAATATAGATATATAATTTCTAAACTCGTATTCTAGCTTATAACTCTGACTATAAACAATATTTATACATAAAACATTCAATAACAATAAAATTATCTTCTTTTTCATAATTATTAAGTGTATAAAAAAAGCTATTAAATAATAGCTTTTTTTATTTATTCTCCGCCTGCTAATCTATCTGCAACCTCTTGCGTATATTCTTGTGCTTTTCTTTTACATGCATCTTCTGTTATAGTCCATACTATTGTTTCTGCGGCAAGTGATCCATCAGCATAGAATACTTTAATATTACACCATCCACCGAAAAATTCAGTTTTAAACTGTAGAGATGTTTGATTTGCCATAGCAAAAGTCCCCATAAGTGCGAAAACACTTGCAAATAAAATTTTCTTTATTTTTTTTTAGTTTAAATATTGTTGATAATATTTCTAAATTAATATTATTTTTTAAAAACAAAAAAATTTAAATACTTAATTTAAGAAATATTTAAAAATGAAGTTTTTTACATTAGAGTTGAAATATCTTATAACACCTTTTATGTTAAGTAAAAAATCCCATCAAAAAATTTGATGGGAGTTTATATTTCTAACTTGTTTGTTCTTGATTAATGAGCTGATTCTCTATCTTTTGATCAATTTCTTTAAAGAATCCGAAACCTTTTAAGATAATGATTAATCCAAAGACTAAAAGACAAATACCAACTCCTTTTCGCACCATAAATACTTTTTGATCGGTAAAACGTTTTTGAAGTTTTCCTGCCAAAAATATTTTACCCAAATCTATTACAAAATAGGTCGTCAAAACAACGCCCATATACAGCATAAAATCGCTTGGATTTGGATATTGAATCATAATTGAAGAGACAATTACAAACCAAAAAACAATGACACCGATATTCAACAAATTCATAATAAATCCATTGATAAACGTTCTCAAATAATTGTTGCTTACAAATCCCGCTTCGCCTTCTATATGTAGCTTTGGTTTAGAGAAATACATGAAAATTCCGTAAATCAATACAAAGAAACCTGCAATGATATAAATGCGGTAAAACTTTGGATGATTGGTCACATAATCTGTAAAATCTTTACTTCCGTAATAGGCTGCTGCAATACACAAAATATCAGCTGCAATAACTCCTAAATCTAGGACTACAGCGGTTTTCCAACTTCTACGCAAACTGGTTTCAATAAGTAAGAAAAATACAGGTCCAATAAGAATTGTACTTAACAAAAAACCTATTAGTATGGCCGAAAATATTATTTCCATAACATAATTAAGGTCTGCAAGATAAGTCTAAAATATGAAACTTAAGCATCAACTAATTCAAAATCTAATTGCTTCTTGATTAAATCAGCATTTAAAACTTTGATTCTAACCGGACTTCCTAACTGATATTTAACACGTGTGCGTTTACCTATTAAAGCATGATTTTTTTCGTCAAAAACAAAATGATCACCTTTCATAGCACGAGAACGAATCAAACCTTCGCAACGCGTTTCTGGGATTTCAACAAAGATTCCATAATCTTGTACACCTGTAATAAAAGCATCAAAAGTTTCGCCAACAAATTGCTCCATGTATTTTACTTGCATATATTTTATTGACTCTCTTTCTGCTTCTGCAGCAATTTTTTCGCGAGAAGAACAATGTTTTGCTTTATCTTCGTAAACAGCTGCTGCAGGAGATTTTTTATCATCTAAATAATCTTGCAACAATCGGTGCGCCATCATATCTGGATAACGACGAATTGGCGATGTAAAATGCGTGTAATAATCGAACGCTAAACCGTAATGTCCTATATTCTCTGTTGTATATTTTGCTTTCGCCATTGTTCGCATTGCCAAAGTTTCAACCATATTTTCTTCTGGTTTTCCTTTCACTTCTGCTAACAACTTATTCATAGAATTGATAGTTGTTTTACGATCTCCAATCTCTAATTCATACCCAAATTGACGAATAAAATTTTTTAAGTCTAATAGTTTATCTGGATTTGGATCATCGTGAACTCGATAAATATAAGTGTTCGCATTCTCTTTTCCATGTTTATCTAAACTAATGAATTCTGAAACTTTTTTGTTACATAATAACATGAATTCTTCAATCAATTTATTCGAATCTTTCGAAATTTTGAAGAAAATTCCTTGTGGATTATGCGCTTGATCTAAATCGAATTTTACTTCAACTTTATCAAAATTAACCGCTCCATATTTCATACGTTTTTGGCGCATTGTTTTGGCTAAACGATCTAAAGTCAAGATTTCATCTTTAAAATCGCCATCTTTTCCTTCGATAATTTCTTGTGCTTCTTCATATGTAAAACGTCTATCCGAATGTGTAACAGTACGACCAAACCATGTTTTTACAATCTTCGCATTATCATCCATTTCGAAAACTCCCGAAAACGTATATTTATCTTCGTTTGGACGCAAAGAACACGCAACATTCGACAACACTTCTGGCAACATTGGCACTACTCTATCCACCAAATAAACAGAAGTTGCACGCTTATATGCTTCTTGCTCGATCAACGAACCTGGACGAACATAATGTGTAACATCGGCAATGTGAACACCAATTTCCCAGTTTCCATTCTCTAATTTTCGTATTGATAAAGCATCATCAAAATCTTTTGCATCTTTCGGGTCGATTGTAAATGTCGTTACATTTCGCATATCTCTACGACGAGCAGCTTCAGCTTCATCTATCGAAGTATCCAACTGATTTGCTTCTTCTTCAACTTCCTCTGTAAATTGAGCTGGCAAATCATATTCTAACAAAATTGCATGAATTTCTACATCCGTATCGTCTGGACTACCCAAAACTTGCGTGATTTCACCAAATGGTGAATTAGAACCTTCTGGCCAATTTGTTAATCGAACCACAACTTTTTCTCCTGGTTGAGCATTTTTAATTTTCTCTTTCGGAATAAAGAAATCGTGGTTACCATTTTGCATCGTTACAAAACCAAAATTTCCGTTCTTTCCTAACTCGAAAATACCTGTAAATTCAGTTTTATTCCGCTCGATAATTTCTACAATTTCTCCTTCTGCTCTCGATTGATTGGCATGTTTTTTTGGATAAACATATACGCGAACCGTATCGCCCATTAAGGCATTTCGCGTTTTTCCTTTTTGTACAAAGACATCTTGTTCAAGACCATCAATCATAATATAAGCGCTTCCCGAAGAAGTCAAATCCGCAATCCCAACCATATAATCATTGGTTGCATTGATTTTGTATTTTCCTCTTTCTACTTCAGAAATCTTTTTGTCAGCTAATAAAACATTCAAATTCTTAATCAATAATTCTGTATCAATTCGATTTGTTAGGTTTAAAGCTGCTGCAATTTGTTTATAATTTAAAGGTTTATTCGGATTTTGAAATAAAACTTCGATGATAGACTTCGTAAACTTTGTTATGTTTTTGTCTTTTTTCGCCTTTGTATTTTTAAAATTTCTTCTTGGCATAATTTGTTTTCTGTCAAATCTCTTCTTTTTTTTTCGAGATTTATTTTAAAATAGTTAATAAATAAACATCTTAATTATTTGATTATCAAATCATTTTTAATAACTATTGATAAGATGTTAATAAACAACATAACCACTGCAAAGGTAATATATCCTTTTTCTAAAATAACAATTTACAGCCAATTCTATGTTACGGAAAGGATAAGATTACTTGTAACGTTTTGATTTATTGCGAAAATTGAGCCAAAAAAGCTATTTTTGCATTGATAATTAATTGAATGAAAACTAAACCATTATATCAAACTTACTTGATTAACCTTGATAGAGCTACGGATCGGCTTGAATTGATGCAAAAAGAATTCGAAAAATGTGAGATTACTTACGAAAGAATTTCTGCTGTAGATGCCAAAACTTTGGATTCGTCAACCTATAAAATAAAAAATAAATATGACCGCGATTTAGTTCCTGGAGAAATTGGTTGTTATTTGAGTCATGTGAAAACGCTAGAAACTTTTTTGGCTTCTGAAAATGATTTTGCTTTGATTATAGAAGATGATGCAATTTTGGTTGATGATTTTAAATCTGCTGTAGAACATGCTCTTTCTAATTATGAAGAACTTTCTAACAAGCATAAATGGGATGTTTTGAAGCTATTTAACGGAAAAAGAAAACATATAAAAATTGCTGATGTTAATAATAAATACATTATTGGTGCTTGTGGAACGAGTATTCCAATCACAACAATTGCAGCCATTTGGACAAGAAAGGCCGCAGAAAAATTTTTGAATAAAATTAAAACGCCACTACCTATGATTCAACGTCCAATTGATTGTGATTTGCAGCATGCTTGGGAATTTGATTTAAGAATTTACAACCTTCTTCCATCGCTTGTTAAACCAGCTCCAGTAGAAACGCAAATTCAGATTAATCGCAGTTTAAGAAAGTCTAAATTTCCAAAACAAATTCAATACGAATTGAATCGATTATTTCCTAAATATTTCTATTTGATTAATCATCATGGTTTCAAAAAATTCTATGATAGTTTTATTGTGAAGAAAAATGAAAGAATTTCTTAATCAACAATTATTACACTTATTAAGTTACTGAATTAAAATAAATTAACAACCTTTATCAACAGTTATAAACATTGTTAATTTCGATAAAATACAAAAATAGCAGTTTCAAAAATTTTGAAACTGCTTTTTCATTTATAATAATTCGATGCTTTCTTCTTTTAATTTTTCTTTTACTTTTCCGTCCCAAATACTCGCTTGTACTTCGCCAATATGTCGAGATTTCAACATAAACATACACATACGAGATTGTCCAATTCCACCTCCAATTGATTCTGTTAACTGATCATCTAACAACATCGAGTGAAATAATAAATTTTTACGATCCGAAAAATCTCTAATTTCTAATTGTTTGGTCAAAGCTTCTTTATCTACACGAATTCCCATCGAGGATAACTCGAAAGCAGATTCTAAAACAGGGTTCCAAACTAAAATATCACCATTAAGACCTCTAAAACCAGCACTGTTTTCTGTACTCCAATCGTCATAATCAGCGGCACGTGCATCGTGTAATTCTCCATTACTCAATTCTCCTCCAATTCCGTAAATAAAAACAGCTCCAAATTCTTTACAAATTGCATTTTCACGTTGTTTCGGCGTAAATGTTGGATACTTTTGTAGTAAATCTTCAGAAGAAATAAATGTAATGTGTTCTGGTAAAACAGCTTTCAATTGTGGATATTTCGCCTCTACATTTTGCTCCGTTTTTTTAATAACTTTATAAATCGATTTTACTGTCGAAAAAAGATAATCCAATTGACGATCTTGTGGAACAATTACTTTTTCCCAATCCCATTGATCCACATAAATAGAGTGAATTGGCGAATAATCTTCGTCTGGACGCAAAGCGCGCATATCTGTTATAATTCCTTCGCCTGGCTCAATTTCTAATTCTTTCAAACGAATACGTTTCCATTTTGCCAAAGAATGTACAACTACCGCATTTTTATCATTCAAAGATTTTATAGGGAATTTTACAGGTCTTTCGATACTATTCAAATCATCATTAATACCTGTTCCGTCCAAAACTACCAATGGTCCAGAAACTGGAATAATGTTTAATTCTTTTTGTAATCCTTTCGAAAATTCTTCTTTTACAAAAGAGATTGCTTGTTCTCTACGTAATAATGCTCTGCTCATCTTTTTAATCTTTAAATGATTTGTTTTTTTAACTGATGTAAAAGTAGAACAGCTAAAATCAATAAATATACTATTGACTTAAATTGGTTTAAAAATATTTAATTTTAAATATAAAATATTATTTATACTTAACTATTTAAACTTTATAATAGTTTTAAATTTAATTTTTAAAATAAAAATCGGTCAACTCTAACGAATTGACCGATTTTATATCTTATAATAGATGTATAAAATTATCCGTTGTATGAACAAGCAATTTTATCTACGCGTCCTTGGTGACGACCACCTTCAAATTCTGTTGCTAAAAATGTATTCACAATTTCTTCTGCATAGTCATACGCAATAAAGCGTGCAGGTAAAGTTAACACATTTGCATTATTGTGTTGACGAGCTAACTTGGCAATATCCGTCATCCAACATAATGCAGCACGAATTCCTTGGTGTTTATTTGCAGTCATTGTAACGCCTTGCGCACTACCACAAATCAAAATTCCGAAATCTGCTTTTCCATCTTCTACAGCTTGTGCCGTTGGGTGTGCAAAATCAGGGTAATCAACACTCGCTGTTGAGAACGTACCAAAGTCCTCAACCTCAAATCCTTGACTTGTTAAAAAGGGTACTAATTTCTCCTTATAATCGAACCCAGCATGGTCCGCTCCGATTGCAATTTTCATTTAATTAACAGGTGTTTTTGTTGTTTTTGTTTAAATAATTGTAAATCAAATGTTAAGTAAAAGTAACAACTTGTTAAAAGATGATTGAATAAAACTAATAACTTTTCGAGAGAAAAATTTGGAAATCTGATTCAAAAAATCAATTAGAAATAAATCAATACAAGTCAAGTAAAAGTTTTCATTTTGGCATAAAAGATTTACACACCGTTATGAATAGTTTTCACAAAACTTCTTTTTAACAAAAGTTGTTTATCAACCAAAATGATAAATTGTTGATAGAATATCTAACTCTTTCATTACAAAACAAAATTACAAATAATAGCTTGTTAATTGCTATTAAATAAAATTTATCTCACTTTAGTTATCCACATATTAACAGTGCTAATAATAGTAACATATTTTTCTTTTTTTTAAATTTAAAAATTAATTAAACTATATATATTATTATGAATTGTTAATAGTTGAAAATTGTATTGAATGATTTTAAGTCTCAAAATGAAAGTTTGATTACTTTTGTGTAGTTCAAAATTTCAAATCAAAATATGAAAACAATCAACGACTACAATTTCGAAAACAAGAAAGCATTGATTCGTGTTGACTTCAATGTTCCGCAAGACGAAAACTTAAATGTGACAGATGATACACGTATTAGAGCTGCAAAACCAACGATCGACAAAATATTGAAAGATGGTGGCGCTGTTGTATTAATGAGTCATTTGGGACGTCCTAAAGGCGAATTCAATGATAAATATTCATTAAAACATATTGCATCAAAAGTTTCAGAAATTCTTGGCGTTGATGTGATCGTTGCGAATGATGTTATTGGCGATGATGCGAAACAAAAAGTAAGTAATCTAAAACCAGGCCAAGTTTTATTATTAGAGAATGTTCGTTTCCACAATGAGGAAGAAGCTGGAGATAAAGACTTTGCAAAAGAATTGGCTCAATTTGGAGATATTTATGTGAATGACGCTTTCGGAACAGCACACCGCGCACATGCTTCGACTGCAATTATTGCTGAATTTTTCCCGGGAAATAAATGTTTTGGTTTGTTAATGGAACAAGAATTAACAGCTATTAACAAAGTGTTAGATGATGGTGAAAAACCTGTAACAGCGGTACTTGGAGGAGCTAAAGTGTCTTCTAAAATTACGATTATCAACAATATTTTACCAGTTATTGATAACTTGATTATTGGTGGTGGAATGACGTATACATTTGTGAAAGCAAATGGAGGAAAAATTGGAAATTCGTTGGTAGAAGATGATAAATTAGATTTAGCGAAAGAAATTTTGGCTGAATGTGAAAAACATAATGTAAAAGTTTATTTACCGGTTGACAATGTAATTGCTGATAATTTCAGTAATGATGCAAATACACAAACAGTTCCTTCGGATCAAATTCCTGATGGATGGATGGGAATGGATGTTGGTGAAGAATCGTCAAAAGTTTTTGCAGATGTAATTAACAATTCGAAAACAATTCTTTGGAATGGTCCTTTAGGTGTTTTTGAAATGTCAAATTTTGCAAAAGGAACTATTGCTTTAGGTGATGCAATTGCTGAAGCTACGGCAAACGGCGCTTTCTCGCTTGTTGGTGGTGGAGATTCTGTTGCTTTCGTAAAACAATTTGGTTACGACGACAAAGTAAGCTACGTTTCTACAGGAGGTGGCGCAATGTTAGAATCGTTGGAAGGTAAAGAATTACCAGGAGTTGCTGCGATTTTAAAATAAGAAAAGGAAAAAATACTTAAAATAGTAAAAAATTAAGTCGAGCATTTGCTCGACTTTTTTTGTCTTAATTGTTAAGCTGAATTTATTTCAACTTCTCATCTTAATGATTAGGTTCTTCACTTTGCTGTCGTTTCGTTCCTTTAGATTTGAAAAT
>NZ_DEVJ01000010.1:0-3341 GCF_002362875.1 Empedobacter sp. UBA3239
ATAGCGAATCAATGCTCTGTCGCTATTGATATTATTCAAATAACCCACTAACAATATTTTAAAAAACACCACAGGATCTATACTTTCTTGACCTTGAGTACCGTAATAATGCCGGGTTTGGGCATATAGGAAACGCCAATCCAATTCCTGGTCAATACGGCGGTAGAAATTATCCTCAGGCACCAAAGCATCTAAACTGAGATGGTAAAAAAGTTGGGGCGAAAATTGTTTTCTTCCTTGGATGGAAATTATAAATTTATCTCTAATTTAACACTTAATCGCTTGATATAAAAATATTTAATCAGTTATTTCACATTAGATTTTATTAAATTATTTAGACGCCCAATGAGTTGTGCAACAGGTACATGGGTTTTGCAAGATGCGGGGTTGAAGGAAATCTCAGAAATATTCTAAAAAGTACCCGCAAAAAACTTTTCCATTTTTTAGTATTTTCGTAATTTTAAAAAATGGAAAAAGTTTTTGCTAGCGTTTGGTTATATCTTGAAATTTCGTTTGCAGTAGCCCGCACCTCGCAAAGCCCTTTTCCGTTGGTTGCAATTTGTAATCTAAAAAATGGAAGTGCTTTAGAATATAAAGTATTTGGAATCAAACCAATAAGAGTTTCTGTGGTTGACCAACAAAACAATATAAATTGGACAGACATAAATTTACAAAAAAACCAAACTTATTACTTTAATATAAAAGCAAGATTGCCAAGAGCTTTAGGTTTTAAATTGGAAGTTTTAGACAAACCTTTAAAAGACGGGAAAATTAACCAAAAAGATTTTATTGCACTTACTGATGTTGGTATTCTAAACAATATTGCTCAAAGTGAAAAAGGTGATACTGATTGGACGTATGATAAATTAGTTCAACATTGAGAACAAAATGGAATTTCTGATATAGAAGGAATTTTCGAACGAATTTCTGCACAAATTGAGTATAAACTTGCTGTGTTGAAAGAAAACAACAATTACAAGGTTATTTATTTAGCAGGAGCAAGAGGAACAGGTTGGAATGAAGGAGATATAAAAGCTGAATTACAAAAAACAGCTCAATTTGGAATTTTCAAATCAGGTTGGTATATGCTTAACAAAGCTTATAATAAAGATGTCATTATTACCTTTGAAAATGCTTCAATGAAAACCATTTCTGAAACAGGAAGTGGACAAGATATTTATTTAAAAATGTATCCGACTTACGATGAAAACAACACTTCGACTACTGTTGCAAGTTCTTGGAAATCTACAGGAACAGGATTTTTTATCGACAAAAAAGGCTACATAACCACTAACTACCACGTAATCAAGAATGCCAAAGAAATAGAAATTAACCACAATTATAAATCATACACTGCTAAAGTCATTATTTCTGACGAACAAAACGATTTAGCTATTCTGAAAATCGTTGATAATTCATTTGTTCCGTTGAGTTTACTAAACTATAATTTCAAAACCGATTTGGCTGATGTCGGAACTTCTGTTTTTGCATTAGGTTTTCCACTTACTCAAATTATGGGAGAAGAAATTAAATACACAGATGGCAAAATCAGCTCAAAATCAGGATTTAAAGGAAGTATAACCACTTATCAAATCTCTGTTCCAATTCAACCAGGAAACAGTGGTGGTCCTTTGTTTGATGAAAGTGGAAATTTAGTTGGAATTACATCTTCGGGAATTAACAAAACGATTGCTGACAATGCAAATTATGCTATCAAGACAAAATATTTAAGTATGCTTGTTGATGAAATTGATGACAAAATAGAATTACCCAATTCAGGTTTAAATAACTTATCAACTCTTCAAGACAAGATAAAAATTTTGTCAAACTACGTGGTTTATATCAAAGTGAAATAATTAATGTGGTATAAAAAAGAACTTCCCAGCGAAATTAACAATCGGGATTTAGATAAATTGACAGCTTATATTGATCATTCATATTCTGATATGAATTTAGTCGGTCAATATGAAAATGCCGTAGATATTTTGATAAATCAAATCATAGAAGAAAAACATAGAGTTGATACTATCGCACATCCTTTACTCTATTTGATGAGACATTCAATAGAATTAGGTCTAAAAGAGAATATAAAGTACTTGAAAAAATATAGCAAATTGCCTATTTTAAAAAGTAAAACCCATACTTTAAGCGATTTGTTTTCAGAATTTGAAAAACATTACAGTAAAATCGCAATTGAAAATAATTTTGAAATCGAACTAAAGGAAGAATATAACAAATACACTTCTGACTTAAAAGATGTTATCACCGTTCTTGGAGAAGAAGCAAGTTCATTCAGATATGTTTATACAACTGACGGAAAAAAAGTTTTTGCAAATTCAGAAACTATCAATGTTTATGAGCTAAAGAAAAAATATGATAATTCATTAGTTTTCATAACTCACACAGCCGATGCAATCTCACCATATACAGATTATATTGATTATCTAAACTTTAACAAAAATATAAAAAACGATGGTCTTGGTTTTGTGAGATATTGCTTTGACAAATATCAAAAAGATTGGCTAATTGAAAAACTAAACGAAAAACATAAAGTTGTAATAGAAAAAAGTATTTGGTTTGACGAAGAAGAAAAGTATTTTTTGCATCTGAAAATAGCAAATAAAAAATGTTATGTCATTCCAATGAAAAAATAATTTACTATCTTTGCACTATGAATAAGGTTACAATCAATAAGGACAAAATTATCAAATCTGTAGCGAAAATGCTTTCAGATAAGGAAGTTGTACGTTCTTATATGAAAGGAAAAACCTCGAAGAACACTCTTTCCAAAAAAGGCATTAAACTTGCGAAACCATTATAACTACGCTTTTGACAATATAACAAACACGTACAATTTCACAACTAAAAACAATATTTTGTATCGTGTAGCTTTTGTTGTAGATGAAACATTTAGTGCTGTTTCAAACGAAGAAATTCCTAATATTTTCCAATTAGTAATAGACAAAGCAAGTGACGAACTTGAACCTTATGACGCAAAAGTTTCAAGAACCATTGAAGATATTGTAGAGCGTTTTTTTCATAATGCACTTAATTCAATGATTTATGTTTGTTCAGACGAAGACGATAAAGCAAAAACTCGTTTTAAAGTTTTCGACAGGTGGTACAAAAAGTCTGATTACAAAGAATTTATTGTAAAAATAGACAATATCATTCAGTTCAAAATATCTCAAACTGAAACACAAAAGTTATATACTTCATTTATGTTTCATCAAGATAACCCAACTCGTCAAAAATTAGTGGAAATCTATAACCAAATAGAAAAAACACTAAACGAAGAAAAATAAAAACTACCGCTAACATTGGTAACTGTTGCACAACTC
>NZ_DEVJ01000008.1:0-8918 GCF_002362875.1 Empedobacter sp. UBA3239
ATATTAATAATCTAAAAACCAAAAGTATAAAAAATGCACAACGGGTATGATAAGTTAGATGTTTTAAATGTAGCTCATAATATTTTTATTATCAGTAACCATTTCAAGCTTTTTCGTATTTTTGAAGTTAAAGTTTAATGATTAGTTAGAAATGAGAAAATTCACTTTACTAATCTGCTTATGTTTGGTTCAATTAGCTTTTGCACAACGTAAAGGATATTGGCAACAAAAGGTAGATTATAAAATAGATGTTGATATGAAAGAAAAATCATATCAATACGATGGAAAAATGCAATTGAAATACACCAACAATTCAGGTCAAAGCCTGAATAAAGTTTATTTTCATTTATATTTTAATGCTTTTCAACCAGGAAGTATGATGGATAATCGTTTACAAAACATTTCAGATCCTGATAAAAGAATGGCAACAAATATCGGAACAAAAGAAAATCCTAAATATGTTAGCCGTATTTCTGAATTAAAACCAGATCAAATTGGTTATCAAAAAGTAACATCTCTTAAACAAGATGGTAAAGCCGTTTCATATAAAGTAGACGGAACAATCTTAGAAGTTACATTAGCAAAACCAATTGCAGAAGGACAAACTTCTACTTTCGATATGGTTTGGAATGCACAAGTTCCCGAACAAATTCGTCGTTCTGGACGTAATTCGAAAGATGGTGTAGAATTTTCTATGGCACAATGGTATCCTAAAATGGCAGAATTCGATCCAGAAGGATGGCATTTAGATGAATACATTGGTCGCGAATTTTTTGCGCCTTTTGGTAATTTTGATGTCACAATTAACATCGATAAAGATTATGTAATCGGAGCTTCAGGAGAATTACAAGACCCTAATAGTGTAAAAGGTTATGTAAAAAATCCAACAATCAAAACAAAGAATGGAAAAGTAGCTTGGAATTTCAAAGCTGAAAATATTCACGATTTTGTTTGGGCTGCAGACAAAGAATTTATTGTAGAACATGCAAAATCAAAGCATGGTGTTGAGGTATATTTAGTTTACCAAGACAATGATAAATCTTCTGCATGGAAACAAGCAATGCCTTACGCATTAGGTTTCTTCGATTATAATTCTGAACACTTTGGCGAATATCCTTGGAAAACATATTCAATCATTCAAGGTGGTGACGGTGGTATGGAATATGGTACTGCAACTTTAATTGCTGGAGGAAGTAATTTAAATAGCTTAATCGGAACTATTTTCCACGAAGCAGCTCACTCTTGGTACCAACAATTATTTGGTATCAATGAAACATACAACGAATGGTTCGACGAAGGTTTTACATCATATGTAGAGCAAATGGCGCACCTTAATGTTGTAGATAAATTAAAAGTAATGCCTTCTAATCCAAATCCAGATGCCTACAAAGGATATATTAATTTAGCACTTTCTGGTAAAGAAGAACCTGCAAGTTTATTAGCAGACTATTATAATACAAACTATGCATACTCTTTAGAAGCATATTACAAAGGTCAAGTTTTAGCAATTCAATTAGGATATATTATTGGAAATGATAATTTAAACAAAACATTCCTAGAATTCTATAAACAATGGAAATTCAAACATCCATCAGGGAATGATTTCAAACGTGTAGCAGAAGAAGTTTCTGGAATTAATCTTAAATGGTACTTCAACTTATTTATCAATACAACACGCAAAATTGATTACGCTGTAGAAGCTGTAAACGGAAACACAATCACAATTGCAAACAAATCAGATTTTGCAATGCCTATCGATTTGTTGGTAGAATATACAGATGGCTCAAAAGAATTATTCTACATTCCTTTACGTGAAATGCGTGGAGAAAAACCAGCAGAAAACTTAGTAGAATACCAAGGTGCAAAAAGAATTATTTTAGAAGATTGGTTCTGGACAAAACCTACCTATGATGTTAAAGTTTCGAAAGAAGTTAAACAAGTTACCATCGATCCAACAAAACGTTTGGCAGATGTAAACGATAAAAATAACGTATTTACAAAATAATGTTATTAGCAGTAAATATTGGAAATACTAATCTTCGTTTCGCAGTTTTCAAAAGTGAAACGGAGATTATTACATGGACAATCAATTCAAAACCTTATCGTACCGAATACGAATTTTTTGCAAAATTCTCGAACATGTACGAACCTTTCGGAATTGAGAAATATGATATTACAGATATTGTGATTGGTTCGGTTGTTCCACCACTTACAGCAAGTGTTAAGATTGCTTTACAAAAAATTCACAAGTTCAAACCAATGGTTGTGGATCGTAATACACCATCAGCAATCAAGCATAAGTCAAACCAAATGGGAACAGATTTGTATGCGAATGCAGTGGCTGCACATTATCAAAATTATCAAGGTAAAAAAATTGTCATTGATTTTGGAACTGCGTTAACTTTTTTAGGGATTGACGAATCGGCAAATGTCGGTGGAGTAGTGATTGCTCCTGGAATTATAACTGCCTTAAATTCATTGGTAGGAGAAACGGCTCAATTACCAACAGTAGAACTGAAAGCGCCTAAAACTGTTTTAGGATCTGATACAGAATCTTGCATGCAATCAGGAATGGTTTATGGTTTTTTGAGTATGGTTGAAGGAATGATTGATCGTATCAATGCCGAAGAAGGAGAACAATGTTATGTGATTTCGACAGGAGGAGTTGGCGGTGTTTACAAATCGTTGACAGATAAAATTGATATTGATGATCGTTTACACACAATAAAAGGTCTTAAAATATTATACGAATTGAATAAAGATTCGTTTCAGAAATAATTTATTTTTGATAAATATGATTAAAAAGCTCGCTAATTGCGAGCTTTTTTCGTTCTATATCAAATCATTTCTAAAAAATGTTTAATTTTCTGTAACCTTTTTACAAACCTTGAGTCTATTAAGTAAGAAAGCAATTAACACACGTGAAATTATTTGTACTAAATCGAAAAAGTAAAGAAGAAATTTTAGTCGAACGACTAAAAAAGAACGATGCTTTGGCGCAAAAAGAACTCTACGAACAAAACTCCAAAAAGATGCTGAGCGTTTGTAGAAGCTATATCGAAGACATGCATTATGCAGAAGATTGTATGATTAATGGTTTTTGTAAAGTCTTTAATCATATCGAGAAATTTCAAAATAAAGGAAGTTTCGAAGGTTGGATGCGTCGAATTATGGTCAACGAATGTTTAACTTTTTTACGTGCAAATAAAACATTGATTTATGTTGATGATGTAAGAGTTTCTAATTATGATGAAGCAGATGAAGAAGTAGAAGAAACATGGTTAAATTTTAATGTGCAAGACGTGTTAGATCAACTTTCAGAACCTTATAGACTGGTGTTTAATCTTCATATTCTCGAAGATTATTCGCATCAAGAAATTGCAGAAATGCTCAATATTTCGGTATCGACCAGCAAAACGCAATTGTTTCGAGCAAAGGCAAAACTGAAAGAAATTGTTCTAAGTAAAAAGAAAATGACAAATGAAAAACAACGATAAAATATCAAACTATATAAAAAACGATTTAGAAAATCGTGAGCTAAAACCTTCGCACGATGCGTGGGACAGAATTCAGGCTCGTATGGATGTCGCTCCATCACCACAAAAATCAAACTACAAATGGTGGTTATCTGCTGCGGTTGTGGCGTTATTTACAGTTACTACGTCTGTTTATTTATTTACGAATCAATCTAAAAATGATGAACCAAAAGAATTGGTAAATCATCAAGAAAAAAGTAATTCTGAAAAAGTTCAATCAGATTCGAATACAATTCACTCTTCAGAATCTATTTTAGCGAATAATGAAAAGATTGATTCCTCTAAAAAAGAAGTTGAAATTCAGACACAAGAAGAGAAGAAACCAATTCAACATGGTAAAGTTCAAGTGGCAATAAACGAAGAATCTCAACAAGTTGAAATGGCTTTTCCAACGAAGAAAGAAGCTATTGTAGAGAAGAAAGAAGATTTAAAATCAGAAGCTCAACCAAAGAAAAATATTGCAGCTAACACAACATTAGATTCTGTAAAAGTGAACAAAAAGAATAAGAATTTTGTAGATCCAAATATGTTGTTGTATTCGATCGAAAATAAAGAAAATCTAAAGGAGTCAAACCAATCGCGCGTGGTTTCTATCGGCTTCAAATAAAACATTAATATCCCTAAATTAGCAAGATTATGATAAAAAAACTTATCGTAGCAGGATTATTATGCTTATCAGCTACATCACTATATGCTCAAAAATTTACATTTGATTTGAATGAAAAAAATGACGAAAAAATCAGTCCAATTGTAAAAGATCGCATCAGCGAATTTACGTTAGTGATTCGTCAAATTGTTCAGGAAGAAAAATCTGCAATGGAAAAGAAAATTGCGGCAGTTGACAAAGAATTAACAGAAGGAAAACTGAATGCTTCTGAGGCTACAGCGAAGAAAGAAGCGATTGCGAGCGTGTATTCGGGAACGATAAATGATCGTATTCAGGAGGTAAATTTCAATTTAGATGATATCATCAAACAACAAGTTGCATTTTCGATTATGAACGGCGAAGATCCAATTACGCCAAAAACGAAACAAGATGTGACGAAACGTTACCGAATTGCGAATCAAATTAATGGTTATGCTTCTTTTGGATACATGGCGTTTACAGGAAAAAAAGATGAGGAATTGAACAAACACGAGAAGTTTTCGAGCAACATTACAGTAGGTTTAATGTACGAAAGACAATTATCGTTAACAAGTCCTGTTAACTTTTTGGCAGGAGGATTATTTTCGTGGAGAACGTATCGCATCGACGATGATATGCGCTTTAATCGTGATGAAAATGGAAATGTTGGCTTGGTAAAAAGTGATAAATCGTTAGATAAATCGAAATTGCGTTCGGCCTATTTTATGGTTCCGGTTGGATTTAAATACAACTTTTCGAAAGTCAAAAATATTACCGAAGATTTTGCATATCGTCCGCAAGGAAAACACTATATCGCAGCGTATATGTATGGAGGAACGTTGTTATCATCGAATAATATTTACAAAGGAGATGGTGTTCGCAACAAAGAACGTGGAAATTATAATGTGAATAATTTTATCTACGGAGCTGAAATAACAATTGGTTTAGGATTGATTGATGTTTTTGTAAGAAAAGATTTGAACAATTATTTTAAAGATAACACATTTGATAATCGTAAAATGATTCAGTTTGGCATAAATCTTGGAATATAAGAAATATCTCAATCATAGTTTTAGTATTGAAATTTTATAACATAACATTTTTAAAATATAATGAACCTCAGATTTATCTGAGGTTTTTTATTTGTAGAAAAATTTTCTAAATCTGTTCAAAAAAATTGTAAATTAGTACAAATCCAATCAGAGATGGTAAAATCTAAACTTAGTTGGCAAACACTTCTTCTCGTCATCATTTTTCTATTATTAATGATGGTTAACTTTACGTTTGTCAAAGCTTTTTGGTTTGGAGGAAATTTTTGGATAGACGAACCTTTTTTACGCATTGGCGTTTTCATGATTTCTTTACTTGCATCGATGTCTATTTTATACGATTTAACGTTTAATTTGACCTTATTTACGTTAAAAGAAGAAACGTTCGAAATCAGAACAATTTTCAAAAAAGATGAAATTCCATATCGAGCAATTTATTATTTGTACGAAGAAGAAGATATTTTTCGCTTGAATCGCAATCAAATTCTAACTATTCAAACCAAAAAATCAAAGTTCAGATTACGAAGTTTTTTTGATTCAAATTATGATCAAGTAAAAACTAAACTAACCGAAAAAGCAGAACAATACGTTAATTTATTAGCTTAATGATATTAAAAAAACGTCGCTCATAGAGCGACGTTTTAATTATTACTATTATTTTTTAAGTAAATCAAAATGTTTTGTATTAGGACTAAAATTGCAAGCGACGTAAAAAACATAAAGCCAACATAAATGGCAACTTGTTTGTCTTGACCAATTTTTATGAAGATAAAATAAGCCAAAAGCGTTCCCATGATTTGCATCAAAACGGCGCGCCAAGCAATTTTTTTTACAACAGTAGCATCTTTGGTTCTAAATCCAGCAATTCCTTGATAAATTGTCGGAAATATCAACATAATAAATGCGATTATTTTTAGAGGTGTTTCCATTTATACTTTTATTTCTTTCTGCATTTGTTCTACAACTTCGTAAGTCGCAGGACAAATTAGCGTGTTTTTTATGGTAAGATGATTAATTTGATAAAACTTTTTGCGATCTGTATGTGGATATTCACGGCAAGCTTTCGGGCGATCTTCGTAAACCAAACAATAATTTTCACTATCCAAAAACGGACAAGGAACTTGCTGCAAAACGTAGTCGTTATCTTCATCAATTCGTAAATATTTATCAATAAATTGACTTGGTTTGATTCGAAAAACATGCGCTAAACGCTCAATATCTTTTTGTGTAAAAAGTGGACCAGTTGTTTTGCAACAATTCGCGCAAGAAAGACAATCAATACGATTGAAAACATCTTCGTGAATTTCTTCCATTTTCTGATCCAAGTTTTTAGGCGGTTTCTTCTTCAACTTCTCCAAAAACTTTTTGTGTTCGCGTTGTTTTTCTTTTGCTTTCGCAAAATATTCTTCTAAGAAATGATCTCCCATTTTTCTATCTCTCCTTCTTTTACTTCAAAAATCTCCGCGCAATCAACCATTTTAAGGTTTTCAAATTGTTTGAATCGCTCAGGATCTCTTTGTTCTAACTTCTTTAATAAATGGTTGAATTCATATTGCATTTGACCTGTTGTAACCTCAATTTTAATCTTTGTAAAATCAAAATCAATTTTATTTCGGTCAAAATTATATCCTCGTCTTGTGGCTTCGTCCCAAACTTCTGCTAAATATTGATTAATCGCTTCAAGCGGTTTTTCAATTGCTTTGAAACGAGTTAATTGCGGATGATTTTTATAACCTTTTGTATTGCCTTCCAAAACATTTTTTGCCAAGAGCGTTTCACGCCAAAGTGCTACAATTCCTTTTGCATCGAGATATTTCGGATGAATAGACCAAATTCGCATTTGTTAGATTACTTCTCTTTTTTGATCTCTTCTACATTTTTTACACCACGTAATCTGCAAAACTCTTCGATAACATTGTGATGAGAAACCGTTTTATCTTTAAAATAATTGACAAAATATTTCTTTTCTTCTTCAGTTGCTTCTAACTGATTCAAGATATTCATTAAGTGCATTTTCATGTGACCTTTCTGAATTCCAGTTGTAACCAAAGAACGTAATGCACCAAAGTTTTGCGCTAAACCAGCAACAGCAACAAATCCCATCAATTCTTTAGCATTCGGTTTCCCAAGAATTCCCATTGCTAATTTTACTAACGGATGCAAAGCTGTCAATCCACCAATTGTACCAAGCGCAGTTGGTAAATCAATCCAAAAACGGAAAATTCCATCTTTCACTTCGCAATGCGTTAATGAAGAATACTGTCCATCTTTCGCCGCATATGTATGCGCACAAGCTTCTACAGCACGGAAATCGTTACCTGTTGCAATCACAACCGCATCAATTCCGTTCATAATTCCTTTGTTGTGTGTTGTTGCACGATATGGTTCTATTTCTGCAATGCGAACAGCGCGCGAAAACTTTTCTACAAACTCTTCTGAGGTTACATTTCCTTCGGCTAATTGCTCAACAGGACAAGAAACCTCTGCACGAACAATACAATCTGGCGTATAATTCGATAAAATACACATCACGATTTGAACAGAATCTTTTTCATCATCTGTAAAAGTAGAATCAGCTTCTATCTCGTTGCGTAATGTTTTGGCAAATTGCTCTAAACAAGAATTGATAAAGTTTGCACCCATCGAATCCATTGTTTCGAAAGACGCTTTTATTTGATAATAGTTTTCTAAATCAGCAGTTTTATCAATTAATTCCAAAGCTAAAATACCACCACCACGCGCACGCATGTTTTTTGTGATATCATTTGTCGTTTCGATTAATTGATTTTTAATCGTTGTTTCAAATGCATTTTGCAACTTTTCTTTGTCACCTTCGTACATAAAATGAACGTGACCTAATTTTGTTGTGGATAAAATAGTTGTTTTGAAACCACCACGTGTTTGCCAAAACTTTGCAGCCTTAGAAGCTGCAGCAACAACAGACGACTCTTCAACAGTCATTGGAATGGCATATAATTCGTCGTTGATTAAAAAGTTTGGTGCTAAACCAAACGGCATATAGAAATTAGAAACTGTATTTTCTGAAAACTCGTCGTGCAGTTTTTGTAAATCTGCATCATCATTCCAATATTGTTTCATGATTTGAATTGCTTTTTCATCGCCATTCAAATATTCATTGACAACCCATTCAATTTTTCCTTCTTTCGATAATTTCGAAAAACCTTCTACTGCTTGATGCTTCATATTGGATATTTTTTTTATAAGACAAAAGTACAAACGTTTTGAATGTTATAAGATACTTCTTCTGTTTTTTGATTAATTTTTAACGATTTAGTAGAGTAGAGGATTTGGTTAAACACAATAAATATAGAATTAGTTATTGTACTATAACTTTTTGAAGAAAATATCCACTTCAAAATTGATATTCTAAAATATAAAAAACACCTTTTACTTAACATAAAAGGTGTTATAAGAGTTTATCAAAAAGAATTTTTTTAAAACTTTTTAATTACAAGTATATACTCCAGATCTTGAAATGTTTTCTGAGAAAATAGTACCAATTCCTTCTACAAAAATGTTATAGTTTAATACCCCATATGCTGAGTACTGAATATGGTTGTTTATGGTATTAACTGAAGAACCTTGATGATTATATGATATACCAATAGTGTTGCCAGAAATCCAAGAAGTAAGATTACTTCCAGTACAATTGTTAATATTAAAACCTATGGATATCCTAACGAAAGT
>NZ_DEVJ01000003.1:0-26672 GCF_002362875.1 Empedobacter sp. UBA3239
GAGTTATGCAACAGTTACCCATGTTATGCGATCGCCCTTTTTTCCATCTAGTTTTATTCGCTTCGTGGTGCGTTGGCTTGGTAGCTCTTTTGCATTTTTGTTTGGCTTTGTGCGGTTGGAAAAATGCAAATGTGCTACCAAATGCGTGGAGTTCTTAAAGCAAGTCTAAATATTTACGATGAAGTTTCAAATAGCTTTCTAAAGAGTACTCAACACTTCCTCCATTTTGCTCAAAGTGTTCATTTGTTGGTTCGTATTTTTTCATAATTTCATCAAAATGATTGTAATAAATTTCATTTAGAATAAAACCGTCTAAATATCCATTACAATCAACAAGTAAATTGGGAGTTGTTTCTAAAATAAGAAAACCAGTTTTTTCCCAATTATCGGTCTTTTTTAATTCAAAAAAATAATTATTTTTATTTTCTAATAACCATTGTACAAGACCTTTTTCATTTTTTGCTGTTATTTTGTGGTATTTATCCAAGGCGTTTTTAACGAAATCATTTTTCCTAAAATTTTGAACGACATTAGAAACTTCACTATAAATAGCATTTATATGTACGAATGCTTTATATTTTATTCTGACAAATGGATTGTTTAATTCTAATTCTTCTGCTAATAGTTTACATTTATTATACCAATGGACTACTTCTTCAATAGGTACTAAACCTAAATTTTCAAGATCATTAAATTCTTGAACAGCTTTTTCAATTCTTTGAAGAATTATTAAGTGCTCTATGGAAGGATTAAAGTCTACTTTTTCTTCTTCGTAAAAATTAAAATAGATATCCCAATCGTGTTCGTCAGGTTTGTCTTCTTTTAATGCATTACACAAGTAGATATCGATAACTTTTCCGTCTTTTTCTTCAAAGTACAGAGACAATGATGGTAAGTTTTCGGCTTTAAATTTATATGCTTTACATCCTTTATTGCAATGAGTACAAATTCCTTCTACTACATTTTCGTATGTTTTTAAATCTTCGTATTTATCTAACTTTTCTTTTAATGTAGACAAAAATAAATCTTTGGACACATCCATATATGACCTATTATCATCTAAAAGCATTGCTAATGTTTCAAAATCTAATGTCTTAAATGCCTGTATGAGTTTTTGTTTTTCCGTCATTTAGTTTTAGTGTTTTAGTTTGGGATACATTTCTCAATATTTATTACTTTCCATCTTGGTCGTTGCATTTTGTCCTCTCCATAGATTACTCTTGCGTTTACTCTGCAATCGTCTGTAATATTGTGCTTTTCTAAAAGATATTTTGGCACATAATAATCTCCAATAAAAGCAAAGTCAGGAATTTTTAAATAATGATCTTTTTTGTTATAGTTATATCCCATATGTCTATTTTCTACAACAAAACAAGCTATTGATGAAAATTGATAATTTATTTGAGTTGTTTGTTTACAAAACTTATCAATGAGAAATTTTCCATTTTTATCAAACATATCGTCGGTTATTTCTATTTCTTCAGAAATATTTGCAATTTTATTTGTTTCATTACGTTCTTTCCACTCGTTTTCATCTAACATCTTTTTAATAATTTCAAAAATTTCATCTATTTCGTTCTTTGTTGGGTAATGATTTTTTCTATAATAGTATTCGTTTTTAATAGCTTCTTTGTATTCATCTACGTAATAATAACCATCGCATGAATAAAAATCATCATCATCATCAAAATTACTGTTTTCCTTATATCTCACTTTTAATAATCCTGTAATATCCTTTCGTAAATTCGGATTTATTTCTTCTGTCGTTTCAATATTCAGAACTTTCGCTCTTAGCTTTTTGTCTTTACCTGTTTTTGTAGCAAAAGAAAGTTTGATAAAGTCGCCTTCATTTGGTCTTAGATTTGTTTCTGTGAACCTGACAATTCCTTGCAACTTGGACGAAATGACAAAATGAAATAATTGCTTTTGCTCGTTCACTCCGTCAACGATTGCAATTTGAGTTTGGAATTTTGAAATGACAGAACCTTTGTCAATTTTCTGAATTTGTCGCAGTTCTGTTCTGTTTTCGGCTTTTACTTTTTTGATGTAACTCTTGGCTGTTACAAAATCTCCAATTTGTAGTTCAGGTTTAATTTGAGGGAAAAAGACTTCTTTGTTTTCCGTTGTTACTGCGTGAATAATATTTTTTTCTTTGTTCATGTAATCAACAACCGCAAAAGTGTCATTCAGTATTTCCCAATGTTTTTTTTCTGTTTTTTCTGCAATGAGTGGAATATATTTGTATTCTGTAACAACGGTTTTCCCAAGCCAAGCGAACTTTGCTTCAACTTCTTTTTTAATTTCCTGTTTGTGAAGTTTGAATTTGAAAATTTGTCCCAATTCGGATTGTTTCAATACTTCAAAACGATTTTTACTGATTGCAAACTCTATTGTTTTTCCGTCAGTAAAAGTTAAACGTTCTTTTCCTTTTTCGTCTTTCCATTTATCTGCTAAAACAACTTCTGTCCAATCAAAATCAGCATACGCAAAGTTTTCGGCAAAAGGAATGTATTTTTTGTATAGTTGACGATTGTCTTTTAAACTTAATTTAACCGTATTTGTCTTTTTATATAAGGCTTCAAAATCTTGTGATAATGTTTTGCCATTATGAATTCTATAATTTTTGTAAAGGTCTAGCTCAATACGGGCATTTTCTAATAGATTATTTTCTATTAGTGTATTAGCTAATTCCAGATGTATCTTTCCTATAAAATTTTCATCTTTTTGCAAAGAAAGAGCTTTAGACAACATTCCGATTTTGATTTCAGCATTATTCTCAAAACATTTAGAGAATTCATTCCACACATATGACATATTACCTAATTGCAACACGAGTTTCTTGTAAATAATAGTTGCTGCATCAAGCTCATTATTTCTTATGTGTAACAAGGCTTTTTCTCTCAACAACCATTCATCATCAGGAAATAGTTGGATTGCTTTTTCATAAGGCTGAATAAGCCAAGATAAATTTTGTTCGGTAGTTTGGAGTTTTAAAACTTCAAAAGCCTTTTTTATAGCTTTTGTCGCTAATGGTTTGTATGTGTTTTCGTCTTTCTTGGTTTCTTTCCAATCATCGTTTCTTAAATTTTCAGGATTCCAATTTTTAAAGAAATTCAGGAAACGCCATTCGTCATTTTCTTTCATAAATCTTTCAGCAAGATTTAGAATTTCGGAATGCCATTTTGATTGTCCATGTTTTGAATAATTGGCGTTGTATTGCTCAAATAAATTCCACAAATCGGAAAACCTGTTTTCCTTGTGAGCATTAAAAATATTCCAAAAAAACGTCTCTCTGAAAAAGTCTAAAACGGTTTCTTTGTCAAGGTCAATTTTGCCTAAAAATTCTTCAATGTTTATTTCGGTGTTTGAATTTACTAACTCTCTGCAAATGCGTGATATAAGCGAAGAAATACTTTTCCCGTCTTTATACCCATTGCGCAAATCTTCGTGACGAAGATTTTCAGGATTCCATAAAAGGAAAAAATTGTAAAACTTAAAATCGCTGTGTCTTTTTGAATAGTTTAATGCGAATTTTAGAATAGCTGAATGAAGATTGGAAGATTTATCAATCTTTAAATTTAGATATTCCATTAATCGCTTTTTTACGTCAATTAATGAAAGATTACTTTCTTCTGCTTTTATGTATTGGTAAATTATCCAACCGTAATTTTCGTGATGTAATTCTGTAAGTCTGTTTTGGAAAATTAAGTTTTTGAAAATCGCTAGTGCTTCTTGATGTTTTCCGTTTTTGCTCAGTTCTTCTGCTTTTTGAATTTCTGAATAGTTCGTGTCAATTTTAGGGTTGAGAATATGAATTTGCTTTTTAATGGTTTCAACAAACTCATCTTCGTATTCAAATTGAATACTTGACAATTTATTGAAATAAGTTTGTGCCTTACTAAGATTTTGTTCTGAAATGAACTTTTTACATAAATCTATCAATACCCAAGAAAATGCTTTATTTATGTCATCATCAGCAGAATCTTGCTGATAAAGCCTTAGAGCCAACTGATAAGCATCTTCGAGTTTTCCTTCTTTTCTCAAAGCATATATTGGTGTGGAAGGACGTTCTTCTCTATAATTACTATTTACTCTGTTATTCCAAGACATATTTTTTTGATTATTGCCATTAGTATATCAGAAGATTTCTCTAAAATTTCGATTTTTGAAAAAAATCCTTTTGTGTGATTGTTTTCACTTGTGCCGTACCAAGCTCTAAAAGTCAAATCGTCTTTTTCAGAAGTTGCACGAAAAACATCTTGATTTTTATGGCTTTGTATTATTTTAAGGGTAATGTTCTCATTCTCGCAATTTTCAATCCAGGCAGAATAAATCTCTTTCCTAAAATCTTGTGGCAATTCTGGTTTATCATCTGTAATTGAAATAATGCTTTGTTTTAGGGTTAAACAATCTTCAATACAAGTTTTTACGATGATTACATCTGCATCATTAAGTTTGTCAATACGAATATTACTAACTGCAAAATTATCCTTTTCGCCTTTGTTATCTATATTTAGAATTAATTGATTTTTATCACTTTTTGGAATAGAGTAGAATGCTTTTGTTAAGTGCTCAGAATACCTTTTTGAACTTTCAAGTAAATATCCATTTTGTTCCAATAATTTTGAAATTTCACAAATTGCTCCTACAACATTTTTGTTTTCTATTGATTGTATTTTTTCTACAAATCTTGCTTCAACTTTATAATTTTCAAAAATTAAAAATTGTTTTGATTTTATGGTAACACCATTTGTAGAATTGTCTTCAAAGACACAATTCATAAAAGGATTTATTATTTGAGGCGAAGTTATGTTAACGGTTTTACCTGCTGTAACACCACTATATAACCAACGGAAATAACCATCGTTTGTAATTCCGTCATTTTCTTTACGGTGCCCTTTTATAATAACTTCGTTATAGCTAGAACCTATTGCCTTATGAACTGTAATTGCCCAACCATATTTTACAAATACTGCATTTACAAATGGGTCTGAATCTTTAATATGTAAAAATATATTTTTGTCGTACTGGTATTTGTAAAATTTGAGAACATTTTTCGCATTGACTTGTTCTTTTTTGAATTTTCTCAAATCGTTATAATTACCTTCTATAAAAAGTTTATCTTCATCAGAAAGGGCTTTATATCGAGTGTCTTCAAGTAATTGACGATATGCATGGCTTTCAGTAAATTTCTTTTTGGATTTCTCACCGTTGATTTTATTGTTTACAAAAACTCTAAAAGCAATTTGTTCTTCTTTTGTTAGATCATCTTCGCTATTAAAATAATTGTCCAAAATCCAAATGTCAGTTTCCGGTGAACCTATCAAACTTAAACATTTTACCTTTATTTTGGTAAAAGATAAGTTTATAGGTTTTTCTGATTGACGAATTTTAATTGATTCCTGCTGAGACTCTTTAATATCAAGCACGGTTAAAAACATTCCATTTACAATTCGTCTTGGAATTTGGAAACCGCTTTTATCGGGAATAGAAACATTGTTATTTACAATTAGCAAATCATCTGTTGCCAAATTTTCTCCGTTTTTCAAGCATTGTTTTTTAATCCACTTGTTGGTTATCAAACAATCTTTTTTTGAATAGAATAAAACTGCGTTATCTGGTTCACTTAAAAATGGCTTAGAAAACCAAAGATGTAAATTTTGAATTCTTTGGTTATCGTTCTGTAAATCAATTAAAGTAGTTTTATCAAAACTATAATTCAAATTATTAAAAAGCGAGTTTTCAATGCTGGTTGCTAAATCAGTTCGCAATTTTTCTTTTCCCTCTGAAAAATCATTCTCTATTGGTTTACGATAGTGTTTGATTTTTTCTTTATCGTATAATTCTGATAAAGTTTCCAAGTTCAATGCGGAATCTTCATCTTTTCCAAAAGTTAAAGAATATGGGTCGCCAATAAATACAATCTTGCGGTTGCTTTCAGGATTGAGAAATTTGATAATATCTTCTAATAATCTACCAGAACCAAAACGTAATAATTCTGATTGACTTAAGCTGCGACTTACTAAATGAGCTTCGGCAATAATAACCAAAGCTTTTTCATCAATATCCTTGCTTGATTTCAGAGGAATAACTTCCTGCAATTCTTCTTCTTGTTCTTCTTTTTCCAAATCTTCATTTTGTCCTTCAATATCAGAACCGCCATAAATAACACTGTAAATTCCTTCTGTTTCTATGTTACTCCGTTTTTGGATTTTCTTACTAATTCGTGCAGAGTGCGACCATTTTTCAATCTGTGGAATATTGTAATTTACTCCTTCGTTAGCTATAAATCGCAACCAAGAATCTCTATCATCTACATTCATAGATTCTAAAACAAGAATTCCTCCTTCCTCTTCCTTAAGAAAATCAACAATATTTCCCTCAAGATCATTGTCTATTTCTGTTATATATTTTTCAATGACTGGTTCAGATAAAGGAACTTCAAAATTCTTAATCCATTTTTCAGCAGGAAAAATACTTTTTAGAACTTTTGCAATATCTTCTTTATATGTATTTTCACTCGCAAAATCATAAAGAAAATTGGCTAAATCAGATTCTTGAATAAGTTTGTAATAAGGTAGATTTCTTGGGACTTCATTATGAAATTGAATTGGACCTGAAAAAATATTTGCAATGCAAACTCTTGAAGAATTTATTCCATCTAAGTATTTGTTCTTTTCAACTAATTCTCTGAAAGCATTGCGATAAGAGGCTAATTGTCTAAAAGGGTTGATAAAGTTTGCACCTGCTTTTATCTCCAATCTACTTCTATCTTTTATGCTTTCATTGTGCCACTTTGTTGAATGAAATTCATTTTCATTAGGTGGTAGCTTTATAATTCCTTTGTAGTCTTTGAAGTCAATGAGTATAAGTCCATTATCATAGTATAAAATTGCGTCTGCACGAAAACGAGAATATGATTCATTAAATGGATTACCAATCAATAAACCGTCATATCCCAACTTGTCAAAAGTTGTTTCAATGATTTCAACAACTCTACGGAACTGTTCGTTTTCGTGAGTATGTTCGGTTCTGTTGTTTAAAATTTCGAGCATACCTGCGTTAAATTAATTGTGTGGTTGGTTAAAAAACAAATGTGGTGCAATGCGTTGGCTTGGTGCGTTGGTTTGCACCTCTTTTGTTTTTTTGAAGCGTCGGCAGTTGTTTCCATCTTATGTCCGTTGAATTTTGTACGACTGTTCAAATAGGGTGTCGCATAACGAGCCGAGTATTTGCGAAGAACGGGAGAGAAATTGAACGCAAGTTCAAGTTCGTCCGTTCAAGCAAATTGCTTGGCAAAAACTAAATTAGTATATTGTTTTTAGAAAAGCAATTTTGCGAGTGGAAAATTATGACAAAAAAGTTTACTTTCAGCCCGTTTTTTCGCAAATAGTATGTTACCTGCAGTATTTTAAAAAGGAATTGTTAAAATTTCACCTTGCTTGTCTAAAATTTTAATTTTATCTGGACTTGAATTATTAAATTTCTGATTTGGATATATATGATATATGCCTATATTTTTTGCATCAATTTTAAGATTTTTTTTGTCTGTATCTAACAATAACCAATATGGAATAAACGCCCAATCAATATCTTTAATAGTAGCGATATTATCTCCATTAGTTGTATCTCCTGAAAGATATATTTTCTTTCCGTGCCAAGTAATTAAATAAGAATAATGTTTGAAAGTATATTTGTGTTTTGTTTTAAATGCTGTAATCTTAAAATCATCAAATGAAGAATATAAATTGTCTAATTTCTTGACATTCCAATTTCCATAAATTTTAAAACTATGTTTAGATTGCAAATCTTTTAAAATTTCTTTTGAATAATGATCATCGTGTCGATGTGTAAACAGAAATGTAGAATTGTCTTTAATATTATCTATTTCAGAAATTTCATAGTTCATATACCCATATGCACCAGATTTATATGGAAAATCTATATATAGATTTGATTTACCATCAGTTAAATGAAGTCCACAATTTCCAATAAACTTTATACTAATTTCATTAGTTTGACTAAATGCAAAATTGGAGTACCAAAAAATTGTAAAGAATAATAATATTTTTTTTAACATACAGGATTTAAATATTGCAGGTAACGGTTTGGGTATTGCCGAAGGCGGGGAGTTTTAGCACCAAACTTCAATAGAAATACCAAAGTTCAAATATAGCAAAAATGTTCAATATAATTCCTTCAGCCCCGCTTTTGGCAATACCTTGTTACCTGCTGCCCTAATTTTTTATTAGGTTTTGTCAAGTTTTGTTTTGTCAAGTTGTCATAAAATGTTAATTTTGCAACCTCAATGAAAAAAACAACGCAAATATCTTCTCAAGTTACTCCGCCTTAATGGTTGGTTAATTGCTGTTTTTTCCCAATTCCTTTTATTGGTTTCTTTCGTGTACCCGAAATGCTGATTTTCGGTGCAAATTACATTTTATAAATTTTTACAATACAAATATCTTATGCAGAAAATTATCAATATGTTTGATTTCAAACAAAAAGTAGATTACAAAACCGAAATTTTATCAGGTATTACCGTTGCTTTGGCTTTAGTTCCAGAAGCAGTTGCGTTTGCCTTAATTGCAGGACTTTCTCCGCTTGTGGGTCTTTATGCCGCTTTTATGATGGGCTTGGTTACGTCCATTTTAGGCGGTCGTCCCGGAATGATTTCGGGTGCAACTGGTGCAATAGCAGTAGTCATAGTTGTTTTAGCAAAAACGCACGGTGTGGAATACGTTTTTGCCACCGTTATTTTGGCAGGAATTATTCAAATGTTAGCAGGATTTTTAAAGTTAGGAAAACTTATCCGTTTGGTTCCGCATCCTGTTATTTTTGGTTTTGTGAATGGTTTAGCCATCATTATTTTTATGTCGCAGTTAGACCAATTCAAAGATGTTTCGGGCAATTGGCTCACAGGTTCAAATATGTATATTCTCTTGGCTTTGGTGGGTTTAACAATGCTTATTATTTGGGGATTGCCTAAAATTACAAAAGCTGTTCCCGCTTCCCTTACTGCTATTTTAGTGGTTTTTGGGTTGGTTTATTTTTTAAAATTGGATACCAAAACTGTTGGCGATATTGCTTCTATAAAAGGTGGATTTCCGCCGTTTCATATTCCTCAAATTCCTTTTAATTTAGAAACACTTCAAATCATTTTTCCGTATGCGGCTATTGTTGCAGGGGTTGGTTTGATTGAAAGTTTATTGACCTTGAATATTATTGATGAAATTACTGAAACAAGAGGACATAGCAATAGAGAAGCAGTGGCACAAGGAACGGCTAATATTTTATCGGGTTTCTTTTCAGGAATGGGCGGTTGTGCAATGCTTGGACAAAGCTTAATTAATGTATCCAGTGGAGCAAGAGCGAGATTATCTGGAATTATTGCATCTGTGGCTCTTTTAGTATTTATAATGTTTGGTAGTAGTTTAATTGAAAAAGTTCCGATGGCTGCACTTACTGGACTTATGATTATGGTAGCGATAGGTACGTTTGAATGGGCAAGTATCCGTATTATTAATAAAATGCCACGACACGACATTTTTGTAGGTATGTTAGTTGCTTTAGTTACTGTGTTGCTACACAATCTCGCATTGGCAGTTTTAATAGGAGTTATTATTTCAGCATTAGTTTTTGCTTGGGAAAGTGCTAAAAGAATACGTGCCAGAAAATACATTGACGATAAAGGAGTAAAGCATTACGAAATATTTGGTCCACTTTTCTTTGGTTCAACTACAGCTTTTACAGAAAAATTTGATGTAATTGGTGACCCCGAAGAAATAATTATTGATTTTAAGGAAAGTAAAGTGGTAGATATGTCAGCAATAGAAGCGTTGAACGTTTTGACACATCGTTATGCTAAGCAAAATAAAAAAGTACATTTGAAGCATCTAAGCGAAGACTGTCGACAATTATTGAAAAATGCAGAAAGTGTTATCGAAGTAAATATCATTGAAGACCCAACTTATAAAGTGATGTTAGATAAATAATTTTTTTTAGCGACTTTTCGAGGTCGCTTTCTTGTTGCGTAGTGTTTGGAAAGGGTTGCAGGTAACATTGTTTTTTCACGAAACTGATCTAGCTTTTGTTTCGTAAAAAATCACCTATATCTGCATTTCGTAAAATTAAAAACAAATATAATTATTTTTTTGTAAATTAGACACTTACTAAAATAAAATTCATGTATCACGAAGTAATTTGATGTAAAATGTAATAATGAATGTATGGATAGCGAAACAATTCTAAAAACGTTGCAAAATCGATTAAAATTACAACGATATGCAAACAATACCATAAAATCGTATTGTGGTTACGCTCAAGTTTTCTTAGAGCAGATGGAAAAATACAATAGATTAGATGAAATTCCTATTTCAGAAATCGAATTGTTTATCAATACAAAAGTAACTCAAGAAAATATCAGTGTTTCCTATCAACGTTCTTTGGTTGGGGCAATTAAAAAAGTATTTGAATTAGTTGAAAATCAGAAAATCGAATTAAATTATCTTTATCCAAAACGAAAAGTTAATAAATTACCAACTTTCTTTTCTCAAGAAGAAGTACGAAATTTATTAAATGCAACAGAAAATTTAAAACATAAAGCTATTCTTACAATAATCTATAGCTGTGGATTGCGACTAAGCGAATTGATAAATTTAAAAATTGCAGATATAAAATCAGAAAGTAATTTACTTCTTATTCGTCAAAGTAAAGGTAACAAAGATCGTATAGTTGCTTTGCCAGATAAACTTTTGCTATTATTGAGAGAATACTATAAGGTTTATCAACCTAAAGACTTTTTGTTTGAAGGCGCAAAAGGCGATCAATACAGCGAAAGAAGTGTCCAATTAATTTTAAAAAACGCTATGAGTAAAGCTGGCGTTTTATCAAAAGGCAGCGTACATACATTAAGACATTCCTATGCTACTCATCTTATAAAAAGTGGAATTGATGTTCGTGTAGTTCAAGAATTATTAGGTCATAACGACATTAGAACTACCATGATTTATACGCACATTACAGATATTGATAAAAAATCTACACCAAGTCCTTTAGATTTTTTGTGATAATTTGTAAAATCTAACATATTATTTTATCTCAACAACCTTCACCACTTCACTTTTCAATACTTTAGTGCCTGCCTCATTATAAGTCTGTTCTACCGTAACTTTAATTCTGTCGTATTGTGGAATTGGAAAGTTTAATAACTCACCAATATTTTTGTACCCGAATGCTTTTGCTAAAAGAGTGATGTGACGGGTGCTATATTTATGTTTTTCACGATAATTTTCAACATTACCAATGAAACTTTTCGCTAAACCCATTTTAAGACTAAGGGTTTCTTGTGAAAACTTTTCCTTTATTCTTAGTTTCTTAATATGTTGGATTAACTCAAAATCAAATTGAGTAGTTTCAAATTCAAAATATTTTATCATTTTATTAAAATATTTTACACCAATATATTGGTGTGTTAAAAAATATTGTTATATTTGTATTAGCGATTTGATAATTAGACTTTTGATAGTCATAATTAAACGATGAATCTCGAGTCAAAACGACCAATTTTACTATCGAGAGAATCGTGAAATCGCTCCATGTCTCAAAAGTTTTGTACTTTCGTATACGGCATGGGCGGTTTTCACATATGCTTTAGATAGAGACTTATTAAATCGAAAGTTTTATAAGTAGGGTTTGGTCGCCCTTGACTCTAAAGTGTGAAGCCGCCTTGCTTTTTTTTTCTAGTATATCTTCATACACGAGAAACATCGTTCCATAAAACCCAACACAAAATGAGAACGAAACAAATTCCATTCATCCGTAAAAAACCTCCAGACAAAGTCTGTTCGTTTTTTCCATTCTTTTAAAGAACAATTCTCCGTTTTATAACATTTAACGGAACGTAAAGAAAAGGTTCCCCTTTCTTTACTCGCTCTCTATCTGAGCCTCGGTAATGAGACTTTGACAGTTAGGTTATACTCTTGTTTTCGCACATTAAAAGTAAATCCTTTCATATCATTTTCCAAATTTATTGGGGCTACTACCTGTTATTTAGATATGAGACGTGAGTTTATAGTATTGAGAGGATTGTAGTATGTAATAAGTAGTATGTAAAATTTATTTGACATTAAGGTCAAGAATGAGATTCTTCGACGGGTTCCTTTAGATTTGAAAATCTTAAATTGTAGTATAAAAAGAAGAGAAAAGAGTTTGAGTACACTATAACGAGTTCAGAGCTATATAATCTCATATTCTGATTAAGACTCAACTCTTTCTTATCAAATTCTCAAATAGAAATTCGGGTTAAAAACCCATTAGTAAGGAATCGAGTTATTGATAAGTTTCTCTTCTCATTAAATTCAAAATATGGAAAAATTGTTATTGGTATTGATGTGAGTAAATTAACTTTAGACATCTGCATTCAAGAAAATGGAGTGAATCGTTTTGATTCTATTGCTAATACTGAAAAAGCTATCAAATCTTTTTTGAAACAATTTGTTAAGAGACAAAATATTCTAATTGGAATGGAGAATACAGGGAGATTTAACATCCTTCTTTACAACAACATAAATATGTAGATTTATTACTCTCAAATAACATAGCTATAAGTATGACAGAAAAAGGTGATCCCTATGAAAATGCAATGGTAGAAAGGGTTAATGGAATAATTATAATGGAATTTAATTTATATGAAAGCACATTAGGTTTTGATCAGACAAAAATTAAAATTACTAATAGTATTAAAACTTATAATGAATTAAGACCACATGCAAGTTGTGATTATTTAACTCCAAATGCTGCGCATTTGCAGTCAGAAAAATTAAAGAAAAGATGAAAAAACTATAATAGAAGTTTTAATTATCAAAACTCTCTTGTATAGTAAATTTAGGATTAAGATCAATTGGTGTATAACTATAATAGGATTTATTTAAAAACATGTATAGTTATTTTAGGACGGGTCAAACACGTTAGAAGGTCCCAAGATAAAGGCAGGATGAAGGCAGGATGAAGGCAAAATAGTGGCAGTAGAATGTATGTAAAAGATTTTTGTAGTTCAGGGGTTGTAATAATTGCCAAGTTGTTTTTATACAAAAAAATGTTTAGTGGAAAACAAAAGGATATCATTTTTAAAGTTTCAATGAATTTAAACTCGTCTTTTGAGCAATGATAATCTTTAAATTTCATTTAAAAAAGTAGATTTTAGTGTTGTACTATGTAATATTTATAATGTATTAAGTAAAATGCATTATGTATTTGTGAGAGGCTGGAATTTTCAAGGCTTCGAAATAACACAAAATCACTTTTTGAATACAAATATAAAATGAAGTAGATTACCAAAATAACCTTTGAGAATCATTTAAATCGTAAGAACACATGACCAAAAACAGTATTTCCACTTGATATTCAGCACAATGACCAAGACGATTCAAACCTCTAAAATAAGTATCATTTGATGCTATTCTGAAATAAACTCAGAATGATAAAATCCGTAAAACGTTAAGCGTAGAACGTAAAACTTAATAAAACCTATGTTTCTATTGTGGTTAGAATATTCATTTTTTATTCGGTATTCTTCTTGATGGGGCACAACAACGATGTAAAATTAACCCTTAGATAAACAAATTAACTAGAAGTGACGAATAATGAACCTAATTGGTTATCCATTAACCTAAATGGAGGTTGTATGCACTAAAATGCATTTTTTCTGTATCGGTTGTGTATCCACGCTGTATCGATTCCGTATCCATTGTATATCCATTGCGTATGGTTTGTTCGGTGCTCGTGTATCGAAAGGTTGATTACCATTTAGACAAAAAAAGTAACTATTCAACTAAAAAAGTCAATTTATTACATAAATAAGGAGTAACAATTTATTTCTTTAAAATCTTAAAACTATGTTGATTCGAATTTATTTTAACGAAATAAACGCCAGAAGTAAGATGTTCTAAATTTATCTGTGAAACAGCTGTTCGAAACTTGTTTTCATAGACCTGTATTCCTGTTTCGTTATATATAGAAATTGTAGGTTGCTTTAAAATCTGCGAAAAATGAAGGTTTCTCTTTACTGGATTTGGATACACTTGCAAAGTTGAAATAGTGTGATCTGTTGTAGTCAACTTCTCTTGTGCTTGAGAAAAATGTAATATAGTCGCCAAAGCTCCTTTCGCTACTTCTGTCAAATAATTCAAATCTAAATTAGCTATTATATCTTGAGCAGTATGTGCATAAGGCGTTTCATTTTTTTCGAAAAGTCCAGTTATTGGATAACCAACTGCCTGAAAAGGTATATAATCGGAACTATAAGCATTCGAAATTTCAGTTTTTAGAGTTGTATACAAGGGAAAAATATTCGACATTTGATTAGTCAAATCAGAAGAAGCTGCATTATTTGATGTTGGATTACTTTCATCTTGCTCACAAACAATTGTTGAATTTACTTTATTCGCCACTCCTCCTACCTCATCAATATTCAGAACAGCTTTAATGTTTAAATTCTGAGGAACTGCAATTTGATTGACATATGTCTGACTTCCTATTAAACCGCGTTCTTCTCCTGTAAAATGAATAAACTTGATCGAATAATCAGTATCGATATCTTTAATTAATCGAGCAATTTCTAATAAAGTAACCGTTCCCGATCCATTATCATTCGCTCCAGGTCCATTTAATGTATCATAATGACCATCGATGATAATAAATTTATCAGGATATTTTTTTCCAATTTTAGTTATGATTAAATTATTTCCAACATTTCCAAAAACATTTACAGATTGCTGCTCTATGTTTGAATAGCCATATGCAATATAATAAGATTTCAACCAATCAAAAGCATTATTATGCGCAGAAGAACCGACAGTTTTAATTCCGAAATCTTGAAATTTTTGTAGCTTTTGATGAACAGAATCATATTTAACTTGATCTACTATCGATTGATAAAACGGATTTAACTCTTGTGCAGCCGCATTAATAGAAAAAACAAATAATGGTAGAAATATATACTTCATATTCTCTAAATTAATTAATCAACATTAAAACGTAAAAGATTAAAAATTATTCAAAATAGTTTTTAATTCTTCGATACTTTCTGTTGCTTTTTTCTTGATATGCGTAATAGATGAATTGGTATAGGTATCTGATGGATCGATATAGATAATTGGGACATTTGTTTTTGCATAATCTTTGAGCGAAGCAGCTGGATACACTTGCATCGATGTTCCAATAATTACCAAAATATCTGCCTTTAAAACCTCATCAATCGCATTTTCTATTTCCGGAACCATTTCGCCAAACCACACAATATGCGGACGAAGTTGATTTCCATCTTCAGCCAAATCTCCAAGTTTGATATCTTTATTCCAATCAATAATTTGATTCTCATCTTTTTCGCTTCGTGCTTTTCTCAATTCGCCATGCAAATGAATTATTTTAGAAGAACCTGCTCTTTCATGCAAATCGTCTACATTTTGAGTGATAATTACAACTTCAAAATCATTTTCTAACTCTTTCAAGAAATAATGCGCTACATTGGGTTCTACTTCGAATAATTGTTTTCGACGTTGATTATAGAATTCTTGAACCAATTTTGGGTTTCTTTGATAACCTTCAATCGAAGCGACTTCCATAATATCATGATTTTCCCACAAACCATTCGCGTCACGAAAAGTAGAAATTCCACTTTCAGCACTAATTCCAGCTCCGGTTAAAACAACTAACTTCTTTTTCATTTCGAATGTATTAATTGAAGTAAATATAACTTTATAAAACAACAAAACTCCATTTATAGAAATGGAGTTTCGGTTTTATTTTATTTTTTTAAGTTCATCTAATTTGACTAGACACATAATACTAAATGTTGCAAACATGGTCAACATAAGAATTGCTGCATTAATTATCATAAGCTTTGTTTTTGGGTTATTAATTTGAATTAAAGTTACTTCAAATGATTTCTTTCGAAAAGTATTTCATTAAGAAATATCGACTTAACTCTCTTATTTTTAATGAATAAACTTTAACCTCAAGGCATAAAAAAACCTCAATTGGGAACAACTGAGGCCTTTCTCTACTAAAACTTAAGTACCATGAAAACTCAACTAACTTATATAAAGACTAGTACTTACTCTAGAATCATCAAATGATATACCAAATTATATTTCAACATATTAAAAATAAAAAAGCAGTCAATAAATTGACTGCTTTAAATAATTTGTATTTAAAATATACTTAGAAAGTGTATTTATTTTCTTTGATTAACAAATCTGCAATTTCAGTTTTTAAGTTAACTACGTTTGGATATTCGTTGTAACGTGTAAATCTTCTTAAACCAGATAACATCATGCGTTGCTCATCTCCTTCTGTGAAAGAAACGATACCGCGAGTAGCTTCTGTTTTGATAATTTCTACCGATTTGAATAATTGTAATTGAACTAATTTTTCTGCATTCTTCGCTGCATCAGCACCTTTTACATTTGCAATTTTTTCTGCACGTAACATCGCCGATTCTACCATATAAATTTCTTGCATAATACGAGAAGCCGCAATAATCAATTGTTGGTGTTGCTCTAATTCCGCACCAAATTTTTGCAAAGCAGAACCTGCAACCATAAAGAACGCTTTCTTAAGATTTGCAATAATTTCTTTTTCTTGCGCAAATAATTCTGAATAATCTGGAACATCAAAAGAAGGAATAGACATTAATTCGTTCGCCACATTCATTGCAGGAGACATTAAATCTAATTTTCCTTTGAATGCTCGTTTTACTAACATCGAAACACATAATAAGGTATTGATTTCGTTTGTTCCTTCGTAAATTCTAGAAATACGTGCATCTCTCCAAGCTGCTTCCATTGGCATTTCTTTCGAATATCCCATTCCTCCGTAAATCTGAATTCCTTGATCCGCAGAAATTTGAGCAGCATCAGAAATCCAAACTTTTAAGATAGAAGCTTCAATTGCATATTCTTCGATACCTTTTAATTCCGCTTCGTTATGAGGCATTCCTTTTGCCATATTATCTTCGATTGCATCTTGCACATCTTTCGCTGCACGATATGCACCAGCTTCTGAAGTAAACGCAGAAACAGCCATATCAGCTAATTTCTCTTTAATCGCACCAAATGTATTGATTGATGTATTGAATTGTTTACGCTCTGAAGAATATTGTAACGAATAATCTAAAATACGACGTTGCGCATCTAAACAAGCTGCACCTAATTTGATACGACCAACATTCAATGCATTCATTGCAATTTTAAATCCTCCGTTTCTTTCTCCTAATAGATTTTCTACTGGAACACGAACTTCATTAAAGAAAACTTGACGTGTTGATGAAGAAACAATTCCTAATTTATCTTCTTCTTCTCCTAATGAGAATCCAGCACCAGCCTTATCTTTTTCTACAATGAAACCTGTGATATTTTTATCATCATCAATACGTGCAAAAACAATGAATAAGTCTGCAAAACCTGCATTCGTTATCCACATTTTTTGACCTGTGATGATATATTCTTTACCATCTTCTGATAAAACAGCTTTTGTTTTTCCAGAATTTGCATCAGAACCTGCTTCTGGCTCCGTTAAACAGTAAGATGCAAACCATTCTCCTGTTGCTAATTTTGGTAAATATTTTTGTTTTTGTTCTTCTGTTCCGTACAATAAAATTGGCATTGTTCCAATTCCAGTATGTGCTCCAAAAGCTGTTGCTAACGAACCTGTTGCTCCTGAAATATAGTCACACACTAACATTGTTGTAACGAATCCCATTCCCATTCCACCATATTCTTCTGGAACAGAAATTCCTAATAAACCTAATTCACCAATTTTACACATTAATTCTTCAATCAACGCATAATCTTTTTTCTCAATTTGGTGTTTCTTAGGCACTACTTCTTTATCGATAAACTCTTTTGCAGATTGCAAAATCATTTGTTGTTCTTCTGATAAATCTTCGTAAGTGAAAATATCATTGTAAGAGGCATCTTTAATTAAATATTGACCTCCGATTAATCTATTTGGATTTGTAGACATATTTTTTTGTTGTTTAGATATTAGATTTTATTTTAGATATTCGAAAATTGAAGCTGCTCCTTGTCCTGTACCAACACACATGGTTACCATTCCATATTTCGCTTTACGCGCTTCCATTTCATGTAACAATTGCACTGTTAATTTCGTACCCGAACATCCAAGTGGATGCCCTAAAGCAATTGCACCTCCATTTACATTGACGATATCAGGATTAAGATTCAACTCGCGCATAATTGCAACTGATTGAGAAGCGAACGCTTCATTCAATTCGATTAACTGAATATCTTCTAATTTCATTCCTGCTTGTTCTAACGCTTTTGGAATTGCAAACAAAGGTCCCATTCCCATAATACGAGGTGCTAAACCTACCGTAGAATATGCAACTAAGCGTGCAACTGGCTCAAGACCTAATTCTTTCACCATATCTTCTGACATTACCATAACGAAAGCTGCTCCGTCCGACATTTGAGAAGAGTTACCAGCAGTAACTGAACCTCCTTGCGCAAAAACAGGACGTAATTTTGCTAAACCTTCGATAGATGTATCAGCACGTGGTCCTTCGTCTACTTTGAAATCTATTTTCTTTGTTTGAACTTTTTCTTTATCATCTAAGAAACTATATTCAACATCAATCGGAACGATTTGAGAAGCAAACTTTCCTTCAGCATTTGCTTTTAATGCTTTTTGATGCGAATTGAATGCAAATAAATCTTGATCCTCACGAGAAACTTTAAATTCTTTTGCTACTTCTTCAGCCGTTAATCCCATTCCCCAGTAATAATCTGGATGATCTTTTGCTAAATCTGTTTCTGGAATTGGTTTGTAACCTCCTATCGGAATATACGACATCGACTCTGCACCACCTGCGATGATACATTCTGCCATTCCTGTTCTAATTTTAGCAGCTGCCAACGCAATTGCTTCTGATCCTGATGCACAGTAACGATTTACTGTAACACCTGGAACTTTGTCTGTGTCTAATCCCATTAATGAGATAAGACGTGCCATATTCAATCCTTGTTCTGCCTCTGGCATTGCACATCCAACGATTAAATCGTCGATACGTGCTGGATCTAAAGTTGGATAATCTTGCATTAAGCGCTTGATTACTGTAGCTGCCATTTCATCTGGACGCGTAAAACGCAATGTTCCTTTTGGTGCTTTCCCTACAGCTGTTCTATATCCTGTAACTATATATGCTTGTTTCATTTTATTAAAAAATTTAGATGTTAGACATTAGATGTTAGATATTAGATTTTAATTTTTGTTGAAATACATAATTCATTTTTTGAATTTCATTTAATAATAAAATAATGTGCTCTACTTTATCTTTTTTCAATAATTGCAGTTCTATCCCTAAAATTAATTGAGTCATTAATTCATAAGAAGAACCATTTGCTATAGATAAAAAATGAATGAATTCTTTATTCGAGTTTCTTCCTGCCCCCTCCGCAATATTAGAAGGAATTGAAATTGTTGCTCTCTTGATTTGACTTATCAAACCAAATTTTTCATCTCGAGGTAATTCTAAACAAATCAAGTAAACTTGTTTCGTCAACTCAATCGCTTTTTTCCAAATTATTAAATCCTCAAGCTTATGCATCTCAATACTAATATCTAAAATCTCAATACTACAATTTTAATTACGCAACGGTTTACCTGTTTTTAACATATGTTGAATTCGCTCTAATGTTTTTCTTTCTCCACAAAGAGATAAGAATGTTTCGCGCTCTAAGTCTAACAAGTATTGTTCTGAAACATAAGTTGATTCAGATAAATTACCACCTGTCATTACATATCCTAATTTATTCGCAATTAAACGATCATGATCCGAAGCAAAACGTCCAGCAACCATAGAGTCTGTTCCGACATAGAACATTCCCATCGCTTCTTTTCCTAACACTTCTACTTTACGTTGAATTGGTTGTGTGTAACCTGCTTCTGCCAAAATAATTGCATGTTTCTTCGCTTCTGCAATTTGACGTTCTGCATTTACCACTACAATATCTTGCTCACGAATAATTCCCATATTCTTAGCTTCATAAGCTGAAGTTGCTACTTTCGCAGTTGCGATATTCATGAAATTATCGCGCAAATGATTTACTTTTACATCATCTTTTAAAGCGAATTCAGTTGCACGGCGCGCAAATTCTTTCGAACCTCCACCACCTGGGATTAATCCAACTCCAACCTCAACCAAACCAATGTAAGTTTCGGCAGCAGCTACAATTTTATCCGCATGCATCGACATTTCGCAACCTCCACCAAGCGTCATTCCGTGAGGAGCAACAACAACTGGAATAGATGAATAACGAACACGCATCATCGTATCCTGGAACATTTTGATTGCCATGTTCAATTCCCACCAATCTTGCTCAGCAGCCATCATCATAATCATGGCTAAATTAGCTCCAACAGAGAAATTGTCTCCTTGGTTCCCAATTACAACTCCACGATAATCTTTTTCAGCTAACTCGATTCCTTTATTGATTCCTTGTAAAACTCCACCTCCAAGAGAATTCATTTTAGAACGGAACTCAATATTGATGATTCCATCTCCTAAGTCTTGAATAGATGTTTCTTGGTTTGACCAGATTTCATTTGTTTTTCTAATGTTATCTAAAATAATAAATGCATCTTGACCTGGAATTAATTCGAATTGCTTTGATGATTGATTATAGAATAATTTCTTACCATTTTCGATTTTATAAAAAGAATCTGCACCAGTTGCTGCTAATTCTTTTACCCAATCCGAAACCTTTAAACCTTCTGATTCTACTAATTGAATTCCGTTTTGTAACCCAACCAAATCCCATGTTTCAAATGGACCATATTTCCAAGCGTAACCTGTTTTTAAAGCGTCATCTATTGGATAAAGTACATCTGTAATTTCTGGAACACGTTGAGAAACGTAAGCGAATAATGAAGCAAAATGTTTGCGAATTAATTCTCCAGCTTTACCAGAATCTTTCAATAAAACACCTAATTTATTACGCATAGACCCCGCATTTTTAGCAGTTTCTACAGCAGTAACTTTTGCGCGTTCCATTGGACGATACTCTAACGTATCAAGATTTAAGGCAAAACGATTGGTATTTCCTTCTTTATCAATTTCTTTATAATAGAAACCTTTTTTTGTTTTATCTCCTAAGAATTTATTCTCGATTAAGAAATCCAAAAATTTTGAATCTTTCAAACCTTGGATCATTTCGTCATTTGGCGCATTTTGCTGTAAACCTTTTGTTACATTATATGCTGTATCCAAACCAACCAAATCACCCAATTTGAATGTTCCCGTTTTTGGACGACCCAAAATAGAACCTGTCAAAGTATCAACTTCTTCAATCGTTAATCCAATTTCTTGCGCCAATTCCATCACTTTCGCCATCGAGTAAACTCCTACTCTATTTCCGATAAAACCTGGCGTATCTTTACATAAAACTGGTGTTTTACCTAAGAATAAAGATGCATAGTTTTGGAAAAACTCAACAACAGATTTGTCTGTTTGAGGAGTTGGAATAATTTCGAATAATTTTAAGTAACGTGGCGGATTGAAGAAATGCGTTCCGCAGAAATGTTTCTGAAAATCTTCTGAACGACCTTCAATCATCAAATGAATTGGAATACCAGAAGTATTAGAAGTGACTAAAGTTCCTGGTTTACGGAAGTTATCTACGCGCTCAAAAATAGATTGTTTAATATCCAATCTTTCGATCACAACCTCTATTACCCAATCCGAGTTTTTAATCTTCTCGAAATCATCATCAAAATTCCCTACAGTTATACGAGAAGCAAATGCTTTGTCATAAATTGGTGAAGGATTGCTTTTTAAAGCAGCATCTAAGTGAGTTTGAGCAGTTCTGTTACGAACTACTTTACTCTCTAAAGTAAGTCCTTTCGCTTGCTCTTGTGGTGTAAGCTCGCGAGGAACCATATCTAACATCAAGACTTCGACTCCGATATTTGCAAAATGACATGCAATACCAGAACCCATCACTCCTGATCCTAATACAGTTACGTGTTTAACGTGTCTTCTCATAATTGTTTTTAAATATTTTTTTGTCCGATATTAATTGGTTAATCTTATAAATCACTTCTAAGAAAATTTGCATTTTCTCTGGCTCGATGTGATTATTAATTGATTCATTAAATTGCAAAACAAAATGTTTTGAAATATCTCTCATTCTTAATCCTTCTTCAGTCAAAGTGATCAACACACTTCTCCCATCTTCTGGATTTGGTTTTCGAACGATAAAATTTCTTGCTTCTAAGTTTTTTAATGTTCTCGACAAGCTTGTTGGCTCTATTCCCATCTTTGGTCCTAGCGACGTACTTGGCGTACCTCCTTTCGGATCTATTGATAATAATGTAAAGGCATACACCATTGTAGAATCGTAAGCGCCTGCTTGCTCATTATACATTTTCTGAACTGACAACCATGTTGAACGCAATAAATAATCTATCGTTAAATCTTCTCTTAACATATTTTAGTGTATGTATAACAAATATAATCTTTTTTTATTATGCAAGCATAATAAAGTTTTAAAATTTAATTTTGTTTAACAAATAATGATTCAATTTACTATTTATCAATGAAATGTAACTTTAAATTATGATTAATAAAATAAATAGTATGATTAAATAATACTTAAATTTATTCCATTAATAAAAAACTGACTGTAGTAGTGTAAAAATACGTCATATTTAGTATCGAAAATAAATATAATGTTGGTTTTATATTATAAATAAATAAGATTGTTTAATCTCTTTTCAACGGCATACATTCGTAGAAATTTTAAAATACTGCTTATGGAATCAAACCATACGATGAACAAAGTAACAGCGGCAACGCTATTAATCGCATTTGGAATCATTTACGGTGATATTGGAACAAGTCCTTTATATGTAATGAAAGCGATAATTGGCGAGACTCGCGTGATTGAAGAGAGCATTGTCTACGGAGGCGTATCATGTGTTTTTTGGACTTTGTGTTTTCAGACTTCTATCAAATATGTATGGTTGACACTAAAAGCGGATAATGATGGCGAAGGAGGAATTTTTTCTTTGTATTCATTAATCAAGAAAAAAGGTAAAAACCTAATTATTCCTACTATCATTGGAGCTTCTGCTTTGCTCGCCGATGGAATTATCACTCCCCCCGTTTCCGTCTCTTCCGCTGTTGAAGGACTACGAATGCTAAACGGACTCGAAAATCTACCTACCATACCTATTGTAATCTTCATCCTTTCGATGTTATTTTTCTTCCAACGATTTGGAACAAATAAAGTAGGAAAAATATTTGGACCATTTATGGTTTTATGGTTTACAATGCTTCTAGGCTTAGGAGTTTTACATATTGTACATCATCCAAGTATCATCAAAGCATTAAATCCTTATTACGCGTATAACTTGTTAATGAATTATCCTCACGGATTCTGGATTCTTGGCGCTGTATTCTTGTGTACAACAGGTGCAGAAGCGTTATACTCCGATTTAGGACATTGTGGTCGAAAAAACATTAGAATTAGTTGGTTGTACGTTAAAATTTGTTTAGTAACAAACTATTTAGGGCAAGCAGCTTGGTTAATGCACCAAGACAACCCTATATTAGACGGTAGAAATCCTTTCTACGAAATGATGCCAGATTGGTTCTTAATTCCTGGAATTTGTATTGCCACGGGTGCAGCTATTATTGCATCACAAGCTTTGATTACAGGATCTTTTACATTAATCAATGAAGCAATTAACTTAGGTTTCTGGCCAAGAACATTAATTATTCAACCAAACGAACACAAAAGCCAAGTTTACATTCCTACAATCAATTTTATGTTATGGGCTGGCTGTGTCTTTATCGTTCTATATTTCGGAGATTCGTCCCATATGGAAGCCGCCTACGGTCTTGCCATAACGGTTACCATGTTAATGACGACTTTCTTGTTATCCTATTATCTTAATTATTATACAAAATTCAACAAAGTATTTATTGTGGCAATTTTATCGATATTCGTAGCAATAGAATCTTCATTTTTCGTAGCAAATGTGGTCAAATTTGTTGATGGTGGATATTTAGCTTTATTAATGGGATGGCTGTTCTTTGTAATAATGTATTGTAGTTTTTATGGAAAAATCCTTAATTCTCGAAACTTAGAATTCGTAAAAATAAAGCGCTACGCAAATGTATTAACAGAATTGAGCGAAGATAAAACAATCAATAAATATTCGACTTTCTTGTTTTACTTAACGAAATCTACGAATCCGAAAAATATCGAGAAATACAGTATTCAATCTATTTTATCAAAACGTCCAAAACGAGCAGATGTCTATTGGTTTATAAACATTAACCGAGATAGTGAACCTTATACGTTGAACTATAAAATATTGCCAATTGTCAATCAAAAAATATATCGAATTACATTTAATGTAGGATTTAGAGTTCAGCCAAAAACAGAACAATATATCAAAAAAGTAATCAACGATATGTATGCAAATGGAGAATTAGAGTTAAAATATTTGAGTACATGTTTGAAAAAATACAATCAAGATCCTGATATGAAATTTATTTTGATTGAAAAATTCCCTTCAATTGAAACCAAATTAAGTATGAAAGAATTTTTCACACTGAAAGTTTATTATCTTTTAAAGAAAATAGAATTCAACATTCCGAAATCTTTTGGTCTAGAGAAGAACGACGTTGTTGTAGAACATATTCCTCTTTATATGCACAAACATAATATTGACAACTTAAAAAGAATTCAATAAAAATATAGAAATCCTGAAAATAATTTTTCAGGATTTTTTTGTAAATATTTCAATATTGATAATTATCAAATAATTTTTATAAATTTATATCAATCAACAAGATAAAATATTTATAAAAAATTAAATTATGTTCGAAATTTATCAAGACAAAGCAGGAGAATATCGTTTTCGTTTGAAAGCTAAAAATGGACAAATTATTTTGGCGAGCGAAGGTTATAAACAAAAAGCAAGTTGCGAAAATGGAATTGAATCTGTTCGCAAAAATTCTCAAGATGATTCTAAATACGAATTAAAAGAAGGTTCTTCGGGTAAATGGCATTTCAATTTAAAGGCAACAAATGGGCAAGTAATTGGAACAAGCCAATCGTACGAAACTGAATCTGGTGCTAAAAATGGAATTGCTTCTGTAAAAACAAACGCTGCTGATGCAGAAGTAAAAGAAGTAGAAGGTTAATTACAAACCATTATAAAAAGCTGAAGCCTTGGATAAATCCAAGGCTCAACCTAATTAACACTAATATGAATTAACACTAAAAACTTATGAAGTAAAATAATGTTCAACTTTATTTTAGATGCGATCTAAGCATCCAAGCAGTTTTTTGATGTTGTTCTAATAAACCAACTAAGAAATCCGAAGTTGAGATATCATGAAACTCATCAATTTCTACTACAGCCTGCGCCAAAAAGTCAATAATAACTTCGTGATCGTGTAGTAAATCAGCAATAAAACTTAAACTATCTTTGTTTTTAGTTTTTCTTGTTTCTGATAAGTGAGCTAACTGCAAATACTCTGCCATAGTTGCTGGTGCATAAACATCTTTTTGACGAATTTTTTCTGCAACATCATCTATAACAATTTGTAACTCGTTATATAACGATTCAAAATACACATGTATTGTCTGAAAATCAGGACCTTCAACATTCCAATGTGCATTTCTTGTTTTTAAGTATAAAATATGTTCATCAGCTAATAATTTAATTAAAATATCAGCGATTTTTTGTTTTTTTTCTGACGATAATAATTTCATATGATTAAATTTTATATTGTCTATTTGATTAACTTTACTAATGCAAATATAGAACCAGAAAACGAATGAATTATAGATTTATTAAATCTTATTTCTATTCTTTTATAATTAAAAACTATGAACGACGCGAATTAACTTAAAATAAATAATGATGTTTACTTAAAAACAGAATTACTATTTTTGATGAGACAAATTTATAGTGGTTTTTTCAATTAGAGCCATTTTTAAAAGTTAAAAATTAATTAAATTTCTATGAAAAAGTTTCTTTTATTTATCATTTCTTTAACCCTAAGCAATACTGCTTTTTCTCAAATTAATCAAAATTAAACGCTTAATAATAATTGGCGTTTTGGAGATGGTTTGTGACTATCTTTTGGGAATAATAGCTATTTTAGGGTTTAATATTTCTCCAAGTGTTGGATAGATGGTTGCAAACAATTTAGAATTGGGTGCGACAGCAGGTTATCAGTATGCGAAAGATGACTATTTAAAGCAAAATTTGTTTAATGTTGGTCCTTACATTAACTTTTTTCCAATCGAAAATATTTTCTTGAGAGCCAATTATATATACTACACAGGAAAACAAAAGTACAACGATCGTACGCCATATTACAACAGTATTTATGAAGCTAAAATGGACGAATCTGCGTTATAGTTGGGAGCTGGATATCAATCGAGCGGGCCTGTAAGATTTCAAGCTGGTGTGATGTACAATGTTTTATACAAAGAAAACGAAAGTATATTTTCTTCAGGATTACAACCTTTTATGGGCGTTTCAATCGGATTATAAGTCATAAAAAATCCATCTAAAGTTTTTAGATGGATTTTTTTTATTTATTTCATGTCCCGTCCTGAAATAGC
>NZ_DEVJ01000001.1:0-95349 GCF_002362875.1 Empedobacter sp. UBA3239
GTTCATTGTAAATGTTTTGTGGTTAAAGCAATTTACTGATTTTCAATCAAATGAACAACTTTATTATTTAGTAATCAAAATGCACAACGGGTAAATTGTAATTATATTTAATAAAAAAATGAAATATTTGATTTATCTATCATTTGTTATATTCTCTTCATGTTTAGTTACGCCTAAATATTATTTACATACAGAAAAAAACTTAAATAATTTTTCTATAAAAGAAGAAGATAAATTTGTTTTAATAAAGAATAATTTTTATTCAGTAGGAGTTGATTTTTCTAATAAAGTAGATTCAGATTTTTCTAATATTATTAAAAATATTTTATTGAATCCAAGTTTTCTAGAATTTAGTAATGAGAAATTTATTTTTCATTTAAATGATGAACAATTGGATATAATTAGAAATGAAACAAAAAGTGAATATATATTACTAATTCAAACTATTTTAAAGCCTAGTATTTTAGCTCAAAAAAATTTCACATCTATAACTACATATGAAAAAAATAAAGAGAGAGAGTACCACGTTATTTTACAATTAATAGATATAGAAAAAAGAAAAGTATTATACTCTAAAGAGTCGATGTCTAGAATAAAAATATCATATGAATATTCAACATCGTCGACAACACAAGATGAGCAATTATTAAAAACATATAACATTTTATATAAGGATTTTAAAGAAGAATTATTAAAAATGAAATAATACTTTTTCAATAAAAATAATCTACTAAACATTATTATACACCTAAATAATTTAGGCTAAATTATTGATATTGCGAAAGTGCTGTTTTGGATAAATAAAATTGATTCAGAAACTTCTTTGTAAGGAGCATTTTTACGTTGAAACTGCATATCTAAATCACCATTTTTAAGTGTTATTTCTCAAGTTTTCGTTTAATCTTCTTGTAGTTTTTTGAACGAATAATTTTTCCTTTATCTGTAATCAAAAGAGCAGCGTAATCTTTTTGTTGATTGATAAAATTCAATCCTTTTTCTTTTCCTAAAACCATGATAGAAGTGCTAAAACCATTACACATTTCAGCATCCGTCCCAATAACTGTAACCCCTGTTAATCCTGTTGAAGGATAACCAGTTTTGGGATTAATAATGTGTGAATAGCGAACTTCATCAATCAAAATAAATTTTTCGTAATCACCAGAAGTCGTAACAGCAGCATTTTTCATTGAGAGAATATCCAACATTTTATGTCGATTAAATGGATTTGTAATTCCAATTTTCCAAGGTTCTCCATTTGGTTGATTTCCCCAAGTTGTCATATCACCAGAAGCATCAATTATACCCGCTTGTATTCCTAAGTCTTGCATGAAAGTTCGTGCTTTTTGTGCTGCATAACCTTTTCCTGTTGAACCAAAACCGATTTTCATTCCAGCTTTTTTTAAGAATATTGTTGAATTTTCTTCATCTAAAATAATGTTTTGATAACCGATTTTTTCGATGGCTTTTGAAATCTCTTCCTGAGTTGGAATCTTTTCCATTGAACCATCAAATTTCCATATTTTGTCCATTGCCGCAAAGCTAATGTCAAAAGCACCATCGGTTAGTTGCGAAAAATAAATCGCACGCTTTGTTAAGTCAAAAACTTCTCGATCTACTTTTATCGCCTTTATTCCTGCATTTTGATTGACAAGAGAAACTTGCGAAGTTGGTTTCCAGTCAGAAATCAAATTCTCAATTCTAATCATTTCATCAATTGCTTTATTGATGTTTTTTTCAACGGAAATAGAATCGGAATCAACCAATGTAATTTTGAATTTACTTCCCATTAAAATTGTATCTCTAACTCCAACCGTTTGAGCATTCATCGGAGTTAGAACATACAATAGTATAAAAGTGAATATATTTTTTAGAATGAATTTCATTTTGGTTTATTCATTTGTTATTCTGAGTTTATCGAAAAGTATAAAGCTTAAAGATACCTCGACAAGCTCGGTATGACAGGTATTAGGTTATTCTGAACTTGTTTTAGGATTGCATCAAAATTATTTTTCTAGTAACAATCCGTCAAAAATTGCCCATTTGTTTTGAATTCTTCGAATGATTTATTCAAATGTTCTTGACAGATTTGTTCCAAAACTTTCTCTACATCATGTTGCATTGTGAGAGCACCACAAATCATAAGAATTCCACCATTTTGTAATGTTTCAGCAAAGAATTTAGCATCACGATTGACTAAATCCATCACATACTGTTTATTTTCTTCACGAGAAAATGCAATGTGAAATTGACTCAAATGATTCGTAAAAATTTGTTTCGTAGCAAATTCTTGATAAGATTTTGTTGTTTCATTATCATGTCTGAAACCACAGTATAAATGCGTTTCAATATTTTTTGAATTCTCATCAATCATCCCAAGAAAAGGTGCAATTCCTGTTCCGTTTGCAATCATCACAACTTTTGAAGCTTTTGGAAATCTAAAGGCTTTATTTTTTACAATTCGAGCTTTAATCGTAGAATTTTGAACCAAATTATATAAATATTGAGAACCTAATCCAAACTCATGCAATTTTACAATTAACTGTAATTTATTATCTACTTTTCCAACCGAATATAAGCGTTCTTTGTGATCACTTTCGGGATAAATTGCTAATAAATCTCCAGATTTGAATTTCTCTTTTACATCTAAAATAACTTTAAATGTAGCATCTTCTTGTGTGATTTTAGTGGTAGAAATAACCTTAACATTTTTCAGTTCTGGTGCTTTTCCAACATACATCGCAGGCGTTGTTGCTAACGGAATATCTGTCGTTTCTTTGTATGCAATGACCCAATTTGTGAATTCTTCCGGCGATTTATCATTTACTGTTTTCAAATCCAATAATTGAGTAGCCCATTTTTGATCATTCAACCATTTGTCAACTTTAACTGCATAGCCACAATAATCTGAATATGCTCTTGATCCAAATCCTACAACAGAAAATTCGATGGATTGGTTTTGTGGAAATTGTGTGATTAATTGTTCAAATTTCTTAGCATTCGCAGGCGCATCACCAATTCCATAAGTTGAGGTAAAAATGATGAGTTGTTTTGCTTTTGGATAAATTTCATATTGATTCATCTGAGCAATGAATGATTTTTTTCCGTTTGCTAAAAATTGCTCTTGAATTTTTGAAGCAAATCCAACAGTTGCACCATTTTCTGAACCAACTAAAAGGATAATTTCAGCTTCGTTGGCTTTATATTTATTTTTGCCAATTTTCGTTTTTGTACGTTTGAACGTAATTACAAATCCTGACCAAATAAAGAATAAAATGTTAAGCGAAGCAATTCCTAAAATCGCTGCCCAAATAACATTGGTGCGACCTGTATGTAAATCGATATTGAATTTTTCTACAATTGCTGAATAAGGATTCAACGATTCTGAAATAATCGCTCCATTTACTTGATTAACCGAAACCGATTTTTTTCTTAAATGAACGATAAATGGTTCTGCTTCATCATCTGGAATAAAAGGAAATTCAATCTTTTCAACACTACTTAATTTTGTGTTTTTGAAGAATTCAATGTCTTTTAAATCTTTTGGTTGTAAATTTTCTTTGACTTGATGCTCAATTTCTTTTGGTTGACCAACTAAAGGTTCTAATCGCGCTAAGAAAATCAATGTTCCTGTTAATGCAATGATTAAAACTGGAATTAATAACCAACGTCCAGTTACAACATGAAAATATTGTGAAAAGGAGTCTTTGTTAACTTTTATAAAGAAATTTAGAATTCCTTGTTGACGTTTTACGATTAAGATTAATCCACTTATTGAAATTAACATCAATAAAAAAGATACGACACCAACAATTGCTCGTCCTGTTTCTTTTAGAAATAATGAACGGTGCAAGGCTGTGACCCAATTGATGAAATCACTTTTTGGAACAATCTCACCAATCTTTTTTCCTGTTGTAGGATCAATGTAAGATTTGATCGAATTTCCATCTTCGTCCATCGCATCAATTGTCACAAAATCATTGTGATCAACTTTTACTTCTATTATTTCAAAATAATGCTCGCGCAAAGTTGGTAAAACTTGCGCGAGTGTTATGTTATCGAAATTTTCTACTTTGTATGCGGGCGATTTTTCGTTTATTGCATCAACAGCCAAAATTACTCCTGTGATAGATAGAATAACTAAAAATGCTGAAGATAAAATTGCAAGACTCAAATGCGCATATCTCCAAATAGATAATGTCATTTTATTGAACTTTTATAAAACGTACGGCTTTAATATAAACTGAACCTTTGATACCTGCTTTGTTGTCTAAATCCGAAGAATTTAATGCAACTTCAGCATCTTTTGCGACGTATTTTTGAGTTTCTACAGCAGATTCAAAACGTAATTTGTATCCTTTATTCAATTTTGCAGTATCAAACTCGATGACACGTGTCGCTCTCGCTCCTCCAGCAACTGAAGCACCTGTAATTCCGTTTAATTTTTCTTTTTTCTTACTATTAAATTTGTGCCATTCTTTTAACGTGTTATACCACTCGTTATCTGTTCCCAAAACACCTAAAGTTTTTTCGTATTGTCCTTTTGGATTGATTAATGAAATCACTACATAGGCTTCTTTTCCCGTGTAATTATTCATCTGAATCATTGTTTTGTATTTTGTTGTTTGTGCAAAAGTGGCAGTTGCCATTAAGATTACAACTAATCCAACTAATTTTTTGATTAAGTTAAATTTCATCTCCTTTATTATTTTAAAAAGTCAATAGACACATTATTTTTCTTTAAGAATTCGTTTTCTCCAGCCAAATCATAAGCTGTTTCGTCAAATTCTGTTTTAATATCTTTTTTCGCTCCAGCAGCAACCAAAGTTTTTAAGATTGCATCATCTTTCGCAATCAAAGCTGCTTTGTGTAACGCTGTATTTCCGTCTTCATCTTGTGTATTAAGATTCACACCTAATTCAATCGCTTTTTTCACCAAATTTACATTTCCTTTATCAACAGCGATGTGTAACAAAGTTGCACCTTTGCTTTGAGTAGCTTTAAAATCAACTTTTGCATTTGTTAATAAAGCTTGTTTTTCTGCGAATGATTCATCATTTGGTTTGAAAGAATTGAACCAATAATAAGCCAAATTATTTCCATCTTTATCTACAATATAAGCTTTAGCGCCTTTTTCTAACAATAAAGAAACGATTTGAGATGTACCAGAAGCAACAGCTTTCGTTAAAGCTGACTCACCATTTTTATTAACCGCATTTACATTGTTTGCTTTTGATAAAAATGTATTGATTAAATCTGTATTTTTTCCTCCAGCAACCACCATTAATGCAGTGTTTGCTTCTTTATCAGCAATTTTCGCATCAACACCTTTTGATAAGATAAAGTTGATTGTTTCTGAGTTTCCTCTGCGAGACAAAGCGTGTAATAATGTTTGTCCGTCTGGATTTAACGCTTTCGGGTTTAATTTATATTTTGTAATTAATTCTTGGAAAACTTCTACGCCATTTTCTTTTGTTCTCGAACCTTGTGTGGCAAAAAATAAAGCTTGATCAGTAGGTTTAATTCCTTTCGCGATTAATTTATCTATGATTGATAAGTTTCCTAATTTTGCAGCATAATCTGCTACAGTACGTCCATTAGCGTCTTTATCACTTAATGATAAACCTTTTGAAATAAAATATTCTGTAACTTTTAAATCATCATCATTCGCAATCGCTTGCATGATTAAGTTTGAACCATCTTCTCCTTTAATTTTTGGATTGGCACCAGCTTTAATCAACGCATCGTAAACTGCGATATTCTGATTTCCAGCACTTGCTGCATATGTAATTACATCGTAACCATGGCTATCTTTGTAATGAACATCAGAACCTTTGGCTAATAAATAATTTACTAATTCTAAATTCCCCGCAGCAGCAGCCCATTGAAGATAAATTCTTGAGTGATGCGTTTTTTTATCAACAGAATTTCCTTCTTGTTCAATTAAAAATTTAGTCACATTAAAATCTGCTTTGTTGTTAATCGCTACTACAACTGGATCAAAGAAACCACCATTTTGAAAAGAAGGACTATTTCCTTTCGAAATTTCAGTTTTTACAGTTTCTATTGTAGGATTATTTTTCCAAAAACCAGCGTCCATCAACGTGTTCGTTTGAGCTTGAATAAATGAAGCGACAAGGATAGCAGCAGAAATGAATAATTTTTTCATATGAATAGAATATATTGTAATGATTATTTAGACTAATTTTAATTTGATTTCAAAAGTATTATTTTTATTTATATTAATTCTAATTAAATCAAATAAATTTGGCTAATTCTGCTAAACATCAGTTTTTTGAAAACAAAAAAGATTGCTAATCTGCAATCTTTTATATTTCTAAACGACTTAATTCAGCTCGTCTTGGACGGTTTTCTCTTGATTTCAAAATGTTTTCAACATCTTCTAATTTGAAACCTTTGGCTTTTAATAAAATTAAATAATGATACATTAAATCCGCGGCTTCATTAATAAATAAATCATCGTTGTTGTCTTTGGCTTCAATTACCAATTCGACTGCTTCTTCACCTACTTTTTGCGCAACTTTATTGATTCCTCTTTTGAATAATTTGTTAGTATACGAATCTGGATCGTTGTCTAAATCAATTCTATCGTTAATGGTTTGTTCTAATTCATATACAAATCCGTGGTTGGTTTCTTCTTTAAAACAAGTCGTAGAACCCGTATGACAAGTTGGTCCAAAAGGTTTTGCTTTGATTAAAATCGTATCGTTATCGCAATCAACTGCGATAGATTTTACTTCTAAAAAGTTGCCTGATTCTTCACCTTTTGTCCATAATCTATTTTTTGAACGAGAATAAAAGGTCACTTTTCCAATTTCTTGGGTTTTGTTAAAAGCTTCTTCGTTCATATAACCTAACATCAAAACCTTGTTGTTAAGATAATTTTGAATAATAACGGGAACTAATCCGTCGTTACTTTTATTGAAATCGATGTTCATCGTATCGGAATATTTTGTTCTTTTAAATAACTTTTAAGTGTTGGAATCGAAATTTCACCAAAGTGAAAAATACTTGCAGCCAATCCACCACTTGCTTTGGTTTGGGTAAAAACTTCTGTAAAATGCTCCATTTTTCCTGCTCCACCAGAAGCAATTACTGGAAGATTTACAGCATCAGCAACCGCTTTTGTAATATCAATTTTGAAACCAGCTTTTGTTCCATCGCCATCCATAGACGTTAACAGAATCTCGCCAGCACCTAATTCTTCTACTTTTTTGACCCAATCTAACGTTTCCCATTCGGTTTCAATTTTTCCACCGCTTACGAAAACTTTTTGTGTCCCATTTCCATCGCGAGTATCTACTGCAACGACTACACATTGCGATCCAAATCGAGCTGCTAAATCTGCAATTAATTGAGGATTTTTGACAGCCGAAGAATTAACGGAAACTTTATCTGCACCAGCTTTGATGACCGCCGAAGCATCTTCCACAGAATTAATTCCGCCACCAACTGTAAACGGAATATTAATCGCTGAAGCAATTTTTTCAACCATTTCAGCTAAAGTTTTACGCTTTTCTAATGTGGCTGTAATATCCAAAAACACCAATTCATCAGCGCCTTCTTCTACATATTTTTTTGCCAATTCCACTGGATCTCCCGCATCGCGTAATCCAACGAAATTTATACCTTTTACTGTTCGTCCATCTTTGATGTCGAGACATGGTATGATTCTTTTCTTCAGCATATTAGTACAATTTTTTTAAGTCTTTCAATTGAATTCTCCCTTCGTAAATCGCTTTTCCAAGAATTGCTCCTTCGCAGCCTAATTCTTTTATTTTGATTAGATCATCGATTGAAGAAACGCCACCAGAAGCAATTAATTTGACCTCCGAAGTCGCTAAAATTTCTGCATATAAATCGTTTGAAGTTCCTTCTAACATTCCGTCTTTCGCGATGTCTGTACAAATCACATAATCAATACCTTTGGTTTTATATTCTTGAATAAAATCTATCACATCTAGTTCTGACGTTTCTAACCAACCATGTGTTGCTATTTTTCGATCTTTAGCATCTGCACCTAAAATGATTTTATCGCTTCCATACTGTGAAATCCATTCTTGAAATAATGTTGGATTTTGAACCGCAATACTTCCTCCAGTAATTTGGTTTGCGCCACATTCAAAAGCAATTCTAATATCTTGATCTGCTTTAATTCCACCTCCAAAATCAACTTTTAAATTGGTTTTAGAAGCAATTAATTCTAACGTTTTATAATTAATGATTTGTTTTGATTTAGCTCCATCTAAATCTACCAAGTGCAAATATTCGATACCATAATCCTCGAACTCTTTTGCTACTTCCAACGGATTTTCGTTGTATATTTTTTTTGTATCGTAATCGCCTTGTGACAATCGTACGCATTTTCCGTCGATAATATCTATAGCTGGGATGATTCTCATAACTGTTATGTCAGATTTACGATTTTGGAATTACGAATTACGATTAAGAAACAATCGTAATTCGTAAATTAACCTTCGTAAATTATTTTAATTCTTTCATGATCTCTTGGATTGCACGTTCCAATTGTGGGTCTTTATTTTCTAATCGATCTAAGAACGTATTTTTAATATAAATGTCAGGTTTAACTCCAGTTTTTTCTAAATTTTGTCCGTCCAAAGTATAAGTTCCCCAACTTGGTAAACGATAAAATGAGCCATCAACTAATCCTTTTCCAGAAGTGAAAATGATCCAACGATACGTTTCTTGACCAATGATTTTTCCTAATTTTAAGGCTTTGAATCCTGCAGCTGTCATTTCAGCATCGCTTAATGAGTATTCGTTAATTAATAAAACAATTGGTTTTCCTGAAGGTGCAAAATTCGGTTGAACAGTTAATTGTCCTTCACGATATTTCCATTTCAAATAAGGTCTTTGCGATAAAAAGTTCAAGACTTTATCATGCACATTTCCACCTGTATTGAAACGTAAATCTAAAATGACACCATCTTTTCTATTCTCTTGTTCTACCATGTCTAATAAAAACACATCCAATTCAGAAGTAGACATATTTTTCATATACGAATAAGCGATTCTATCGTTGCTTAATTTTTTTACACGCTGACGATTTTCATAAATCCATTCATCATATAAAAGCGATTTCAATTCATTATTTGAAATAGGATGAATCTTCGTCGAAATTGTTTTTCCTTTTCGGTCAAATTCAAGAGTTAATTCTTCTAATTTTTTAGGTGTTGTAAAATAAGTTTCACGATTTTGGTTTTGATCGATTTTTTGTCCATTCACACTTACTAAAATATCACCTTCTTGAACATCAACATTTTTAAGGAAAGCAGGAGATTTTCGTAAGATTTTTTCAACTGTAAAAGGTTGATCTTTCTTGAAAATAATTCCCGTTTCGTTTGTGAAATAATTCAATTTTCGACTTTCTTCTTTTCCGAAAGATGAAAAACCTAAATGCGAAGAATTCAATTCACCTAGCATATCATTTAACAAAATTCTTAAATCATTTCGATTGTTAACATAAGGTAAAAACGTTGCGTATTGCTCTTTTTTCGCTTTCCAATCGATTCCGTGAAAATTCTCATCATAGAAATTTTCTTCTACTCCAGCCCAAGCTTCTTCGTACATTTGATTGAATTCTGAAGCCAAGTTTTTATTGAAATTATATTTAATACTAACTTTTTCAGGATTTGTAGAACTAATGCCAAATTTGTAAACAGAATTATCGATTAAAGCATAAAGATTTTTCTCATTTTTTACGATAAAATCAGCGCCTTTGTTGAATATTTTATCTGTTTTATCTTCTTCAAAATCAGTGGTTGTTTTTCTGTATAACTGAAATTTACCATTTTCTTGATTGGTTTTATAGAATAAAAATTGCTTTTTATCATCCGCAAAAACAAAAGGATTTGTCTGATATCCAAAACGGTCTGTTACCAATTCAATTCGTTCCAAGAATCCTTCTGGATTAATAGTTAATGCTTTAAAGTCGTTCTTTTCTTCTTTTTTCTCTTTCTTCTCAACCTTTTTTTCTTCTACAAATAAATTATCAAATTTTTCTGATTTATAAGCTTGGTCAAACCAATCTAAAGAAGCGCGATAAATACTTGATTCTTGCATTCCCAAAGGATAGGATGGGTTTTTTCTATCACTTGAAAAATAAATGTATTTTCCGTCTGGAGACCAAGTAGGATCGACTTCGGAAACACCAGTATTAGTTAAATTAACAGTTGTATTTTTTTTGATGTTGTGAATAAAAATATCTAACTCGAAATTGCGTTTTGCAGAGAATAACACATATTCATCATTTGGAGAAAAAGATGGTTTTGAATTTTGGAAAGCCCAAATTTCATCTTTAACAATTGTTGATGATTTAAGTGATTTCAAATCTAATAATCTTACTTCATCGCCTCCACTTAAATAAACAGCTTGTGATAAATCATTGTTGAATGTAATGTCTCGATTATTTCTTAAATCAGAAGTTAATTGTTCAACTTTTCCTTTTCCATCTGCCGAAATTTTAAACCAATTTTGGTAACCTTTATAGGTTTGGTTGAATATTAAATTTTTATTGTCTTTTAACCATTTTACTTCTAAAACACGTTCTTTTCCATCAGAAATTTGATTGATAAACTTTCCTTCATTATCCGAAACAAAAATAATTCCTCTGCTTACAAAAGCCATTTTATTTCCGTCGGGAGAAATATCAAAATAATCAATATTATTTTCAACTTCAAAATTTTGTTCTTTTTCTAAAGATTTATTAGAATTAACATTAATTGTAAGTGGTTTCGAGGTTTTAGCTTTTACATCGTAAACAAATAATTGATAATCTTTTTCGAAAACAACTTTTGAACCATCAGCCGAAACAAAAGGTTTCTTGATCGAAGTTTCAAATTTTGTTAACGCTTCTTTTTTACCATTTGTTAACTGATATAAGTTGTATTCGCCATTATTTTCGTCCGAAATAAAATAGATAATTCCATTTTTATCAACTGTTGGATTAAAATCTTTTCCGTTGTAATCGGTATATTGTTTATAACTTTTTGTGGTTGGATTATATCCTAATAAATCTGGATTATTTTCTCCTTTGTATCTTTTTCGTGTAACTTGACTTGCACTTTCAGATGAATTTGTGAAAATATATTCGCCTTGAGGAGTTTCTACTAAACCATTTGTTGTGTTGAAATAATTTGTAAAAAGCGCTTCTGGTGTTTTTCCATCTAAATCAATTTTAAAACTTCCAAATCCATTATTTTGATTTGATGTAAAATAGATCGATTTACTATCCCAGCTCCAACTTTCGACTTCGTCTTTGGCTTGATGAAACGTCAATTGCTTGATTTGTCCACCATTTATAGGCATCACATAAATATCGTAATTCCCGTATTGATTAGAACTGAATGCCAACCATTTTCCATCTGGTGAAACACGAGGATTAATTTCTTCACCTTCTAAAGCTGTGATTCTTGATGCATTCCCGCCATTTATATCGGTTGACCAAATGTCGCCATCGTAACTAAAATAAACCGTTTTAGCATCTGGACTTAAAGAAGGAGTAGAAGTGAAATACACTTTTTCCTGAGCAGAAACTTGCGAAATTGCAAAAGCACTAAGTAAAGTAAAAACTATTTTTTTCATGTGTGTGAATTTATAATTACTATAAACTTAGAAAGTTTTTTAGTATTTGTTCTCCTATTCCTGCAGATTTCTCTGGGTGAAATTGAGTTGCGTAAAAATTATCTTTATGTAAAGCTGTTGAATATTCTAAAATATAGTCTGTTTTCGCGATCGTGTATTCTGAATTCTCGCAATAAAAACTATGTACATAATAAATGTTGGAGTTCTCTTCTACTTCGTTAAACAAAGGTGTTTTTAAGTCATAAATCGTATTCCAGCCCATGTGAGGAACGATTTCTGTCGAAGGAAATAATTTCACTTGAATAGGGAAAATTCCTAAACAATCGGTATTTCCTTCTTCCGAATAAGCGCACATTAATTGTTGACCCAAACAAATTCCTAATGTTGGTTGTTTTAAGTTCTTAATGACTTTATCTAATCCTTTTTCTTTTAAATAATTCATTGCGGAACTTGCTTCTCCAACACCTGGAAAAATTACTTTATCTGCATTTTGTAAGGTTTCAAAATCGTCCGTAATTATTGCTTTGTATCCCAAACGAGTTACTGCATTGTACACCGATTTTACATTTCCTGTATTGTATTTTACTATTGCTATCATTTTTTTTGTTCTAAGTTCTAAGTTCTAAGTTCTAAGTTCTAAGTTCTAAGTTCTAAGTCGTAAGGCATAAGGATAAGAAAATCCTTAGAACTTATACCTTAAGACTTAAGTCTACAAAAGTCCTTTTGTTGATGGTAAAATCATTTTTTCTAGATCGCGCTTAACCGCTACTTTTATGGCTTTGGCAAAGGCTTTGAAAATCGCTTCAATTTTGTGATGTTCGTTTGTGCCTTCCGCTTTGATATTTAAGTTTGCTTTTGCACCGTCTGTAAATGATTTGAAAAAGTGATAGAACATTTCAGTCGGCATTTGACCAATCATTTCACGTTTAAAATCTGCTTCCCAAACCAACCAATTTCTTCCTCCAAAGTCAATTGCTGCTTGCGCTAAACAATCGTCCATTGGTAAAGTAAATCCGTAACGTTCGATACCTAATTTATTTCCTAACGCTTGCGCGAAAACTTCACCTAAAGCAATTGCTGTATCTTCAATCGTGTGGTGTTCGTCCACTTCTAGATCTCCATCCACTTTTATCACTAAATCCATTTGTCCATGACGAGCGATTTGATCTAACATATGATCGAAAAAGTGAATTCCTGTCGAAATATCCGATTTTCCTGTTCCGTCAAGATTTAAATCAATTTTAATCTTTGTTTCATTCGTATTACGAACAATTGAAGCAGTGCGATTTTGAAGTTTTAAGAACTCGTAAATCTCTTTCCATGAAGTTGTTTTTAAAGCAATCGTTTCATTCAAACCTTCATTGTCTTTGATTTCGTTAGCGCCTAAAGCCTCATCATTCGCGATAAAAATTCCTTTTCCACCAATATTTTGAGCTAATTTAACATCCGTTATTCGATCACCGATCACAAACGAATTTGTTAAATCATATTCAGGGTTATTGATATACTTTGTTAATAAAGCCGTTCCAGGTTTACGCGTTGGCGCATATTCATGAGCAAAAGTTTTATCAATGTAAATACCCTCGAATTTCACGCCTTCATTTTCGAATGCTTTCACTACGAAATTTTGTATTGGCCAAAATAATTCTTCAGGATTAGAAGGCGTTCCTAAACCATCTTGGTTGGTCACCATAACTAATTCGTAGTCCAATTCTTTTGCAATTTTACCTAAATAAGTAAATGCTTCTGGATAGAATTCTAATTTAGAAAAGCTGTCAACTTGATAATCTTCAGGCTCTAAAATTATGGTTCCATCGCGGTCTATGAATAGTAATTTCTTCATAATTTTATATTTACGATTTACAATTTTTGATTTATGAATGACAGAAATCGTCAATCGTAATTCAAGAATCATAAATTAAATTATTTTAAGTGTTTGTATTAATTTTTGGTTTTCCTCTTCTGTTCCAATCGTTATTCTTAAACAATTTTGACACAAATCATCGTTGTTTCGATTACGAATGACAATTCCTTTTTCGACCAATTGATTGTAACGTTCGTTTGCATTATCAACTTTAATCAAAATGAAATTCGCATCGCTTGGATAGATTTTTTCTACAAATGAAATTTCAGTTAAAGCAGTTTCTAAAACTTCTTTTTGTTCGATAATTGTATTTGTAACAGCTATCACTTTATCGTAATCGCTTAAAATTTCAATCGCTTTTAATTGTGTTAATTGATTAATATTATAAGGCGGTTTGATCTTGTTTAAAACATCCACAATTTCTTGTGAAGCATACAAAATTCCTAAACGGATTCCTGCCAAACCAACCGCTTTCGATAAAGTTTGTGTAACAATTACATTAGGATAATTTTTGATTTCTTTTATCCAAGAAACTCCCGTAGCGAAATCGATATAAGCTTCGTCGATAATTATTAAGCCATTGAAACGATTCACAATTTCTAAAATAGTTTCTCTTTTGATGATTTTTCCTGTTGGATTATTAGGTGAACATAAAAAAATCATTTTTGTATGTTCATCTACTTTCGAGAAAATATCTTCGATGTTTGGTTGAAAATCTTCTTTGTTTAATAACGATTTTCGGTATTCAATAGCGTTTAAATTCGCTAAAACACCATACATTCCATAGGAAGGTGAAATCGCAATAACATTATCTTGATTCGGTTCGCAAAATGCTCGGAAAATTAAATCTAACACTTCGTCACTTCCATTTCCTAATAGAATCTGATTTGCAGGAAAGTTTTTGATTTCACTTAAAATCGATTTTACATTACGTTGTAAAGGATCAGGATAACGATTCAATCCATTATTGAAAGGATTTTCGTTCGCATCCAAGAAAACGAAATCGTCATTTATTTCTTGAAATTCGTCACGAGCTGATGAATAAGCTTTTAGCGTTTTTACGTTAGGACGAATGATGTTATTTATGTTGAATGAATTCATGTACGATTTTTGATTTACGATTTTAGATCATTTAGTCTTAAGGTTACTGCATTTTTGTGAGCAAATAACTCTTCGGCTTCAGCCATTAATTCGATTGCTGGACCAATGTTTTGAATTCCTTCTGCTGATAATTTCTGAAACGTGATTTTCTTGATAAAACTATCAAACGAAACTCCTGAATAATTTTTTGCATAACCATTTGTAGGAAGTGTGTGATTGGTTCCTGAAGCATAATCACCAGCTGATTCGCACGAATAATTTCCTAAGAAAACGGAACCTGCATTAATAATTTTTTCGATGTAATTGTCAGCCGTTTCGCAAGCAAAAATTAGATGTTCTGGCGCGTAAATATTCGAGAAATTTACACATTCTTCGATAGAATTTAGAACAATTCCTCTTGAATTTTCTAGAGCTTTAGTTGCTAATTCTTTTCTTGGAAGAACTTCTAATTGAGCATTAATTTCAACAATTGTTTCGTTTAATGTTTGCTCATTCGTTGTTAATAAAATCACTTGCGAATCGATTCCGTGTTCTGCTTGTGACAATAAATCGGCTGCGACATATTTAGGAACTGAAGTTTCATCAGCAATCACCAAAACTTCACTTGGTCCAGCTGGCATATCAATAGCTACACCAAAGTTTTGAGCCACTTGTTTCGCAGCTGTTACATATTGATTTCCCGGTCCAAAAATTCTATCTACTTTTTGGATTGTTTCTGTTCCAAAAGTTAAAGCTCCAATCGCTTGGATTCCGCCAACTTTATATATTTTTTCAATTCCGATTAAGTTTGCAGTATACAAAATTGCTGGGTGAATTTTTCCTTCTTTGTTAGGAGGTGTACATAAAATAATATTTTGGCAACCAGCTAATTTAGCAGGAATTCCTAACATTAATGTCGTAGAAAATAACGGAGCTGTTCCGCCAGGAATATAAATTCCAATATTTTCTATACCGCGAGATTCTCTCCAACAATTTACACCTCTTGTTGTTTCAATAACTTTTATTTCTTCGGGTTGTTCAGCGTGAAACTTCTCAATATTAGAAGCTGCTAATTGAATTGCTTGTTTTAAATCTTCAGAAATTAAAGTTTTTGCTTCTTCAATTTCTTGAGTAGAAACTTCTAAAGAAGTTAACTTAACTTGATCAAATTTTTCTGTAAAATCAATTAATGCTTGATCTTTTTCTTTTTGAATTTTTCCAAAAATATCTAAAACTATTTCTTGTAAATCTTGTGCTTCTTTCGTTGGTCGAGCTGTTAACTTAGACCAGTCTGAAAGTTGAGGTTTGATATATGTTTGCATGTTGTTACGAATTACGATTTTAGAATTACGAATTACGATTGAATCGTAAATTGTAAATCGTCAATCAAAAATTATAAAATCATTTTTTCAATTTCTAATACTAAAATTCCTTCTGCACCCAAAGCTTTCAATTGCTCGATGATGTCCCAAAAAGTATCTTCCTTAATGACAGTGTGGATTGATGACCAACCTTTCTCGGCCAATGATAAAACTGTTGGAGATTTCATTCCGGGTAACAAAGCAATGATTTCTTCTAACTTTTCGTTTGGGGCGTTTAATAAAATATATTTGTTTTCAGAAGATTGTTTTACTGCTTCGATTCTAAATAAAAGACGATCTAAAATAGCTTGTTTTTCAGCATCGAGATTTTGATTAGAAATTAAAACAGCTTGCGATTCAACCACCGTTTCCACTTGTTTTAAACCGTTTGTTAATAGAGTAGAACCTGTAGAAACGATATCAAAAATAGCATTTGCCAAACCGATACTTGGAGCAATTTCTACGCTTCCTCCGATTTCTTCAATCTTGACATTAATTCCTTTTTCTTGGAAGAATTTCACTAAAATACGTGGATAAGAAGTTGCAATTTTTTTATCTTGAAAATAACTTAAATCTGTATAAATTTCATCTTTCGGGATCGCTAAACAAAGTTTGCAGCCAGCGAATCCTAATTGACGGATTTGAGTGACATTTTTATCTTTTTCCCAAACTTCATTTTCACCTAAAATACCAATATCAGCAACCCCTTGTTCTACATATTGCGGAATATCGTCATCACGTAAGAATAAAACTTCGATAGGGAAATTAGGAGATTCGGTTCTTAATTTTCGATTACTTGTAGAGATTTTAATTCCGCAATCTTTCAATAATTCGAGTGATTTTTCACTTAATCGACCGCTTTTCTGAATGGCTATTTTTAATTTACTCATTTTTAATATTTTATATTTTAAAGTTTGAGTAAATCGATGATTAAATCTTGAAGTAACAAAAAATCCCGTTCGATTTACTCAAACGGGATTTAGATATTGTGATAAAATCATTACATACCACTATCTGCTCGCTTGAGTGCAAGTATGATGGTGATGATGATGTAATTGATTTGGGTACATTTTACTTTTTTGCTGGAACAAATGTAGAAAGGAAATTTTAATTGACAATAGATTTTTTGAAAATTAGTAAATAAACTTGTTATTAATTATGAAAACCTTATTTTTTTCTATTTTTATCCAAAAGAACTCAAATATTTATTAAGTTTTATTGATTTGATTAATTCTCAATATTTTATAGAAAGTTCGGTTACATCCAAAACTTTCTTTTATTTTTGCAGTAATATATGTTAGAAAAACAAGAAGCACAATACGAAAAAGTAGTTTTAGTTGGATTGATTACACGTGAACAATCCGAAGAAAAACTGACGGAATATATGGATGAATTGGAGTTCTTAGCTTATACAGCTGGAGCGACAGTTGGAGAACGTTTTACACAAAGAATGGACAAACCTGATTCTAAATTCTTTGTAGGAAGCGGGAAATTGGATGAAATCACAGCTTTTGTCGAAGAATATGATATTGATACAGTTATTTTTGATGATGAATTAACGCCTTCTCAGTTGAAAAATATTGAGAAAGTTGTCAACAAAAAAATCATCGATCGTACACAATTGATTTTAGATATTTTTGCTCAACGAGCGCAAACTTCATATGCACGTACGCAAGTAGAATTGGCTCAATACCAATATTTATTACCACGATTAACACGAATGTGGACACACTTAGAGCGTCAGCGTGGTGGGATTGGTATGCGTGGTCCTGGTGAAACGGAAATTGAAACGGATAGACGTATTATTCGTGATCGAATTACGTTATTGAAAGAGAAATTGAAAGGAATAGATAAGCAAATGGCGACTCAACGTAAAAATCGAGGAGCATTGGTACGCGTTGCGTTGGTTGGGTACACAAATGTTGGGAAATCAACGTTGATGAATGTCTTATCGAAGTCCGAAGTTTTTGCCGAAAATAAATTATTTGCAACATTAGATACAACGGTTCGAAAAGTGGTGATTGGTAATTTACCTTTCTTATTAACGGATACGGTTGGGTTTATTCGCAAGTTGCCAACACAGTTGGTAGAATCGTTCAAATCTACATTAGATGAGGTTCGTGAAGCGGATTTGTTGGTGCATGTTGTGGATATTTCGCATGCGAGTTTTGAGGATCATGTGAATTCTGTGAATCAAATTTTAGCTGAAATAGAGTCGAAAGAAAAACCAACGATTATGGTTTTCAATAAAATTGATAATTTTTCTTATATCAAACAAGATGAAGATGATTTGTCTGAAAAGAAATTTGAAAATTATTCGTTAGAAGATTGGAAACGTACGTGGATGGCGAAAACAGATTATCCGACATTGTTTATTTCGGCAACGGAAAAAGATAATTTAGAAGATTTGCGAAAAACGGTTTATGAAGAAGTGAAAGAAATTCACATGAAACGTTTTCCTTATAATAATTTCCTTTTTCAATATTACGATGAGGAAGAAAATGATTCGGAAGAATAATAGTTTTAATTTTTAGATTTTTTAAGATTAAAAATTAGAATTAATATAACCATAAATAATAATCCAATTTGAATATAAAGACCCATTGAATTTTCAGGAAAATTATTATACAACTTTATAAGACCATTGATTATTATAATCAGGAAGAAGAATAATATTAGAGGCTTGTGTTTGAAATTCATAAATGTAAGTTTGTATTAAAGTTAGGAAATTTATATTTAATATTTTAAAATAAATAAGAGTTCAGTTTTTGGACTCTTTTTTTGTTAACATCAACATCTAATTGATAAAATATGATAGAGCAATTAAAATCAACTTTACAAGATTTAGCGGACGATGATAAAGCGAAGATTATGATGCGTTTTTTCAAAACTGGAAAAGGAGAATATGGCGAAGGAGATATTTTTCTCGGGATTTCTGTTCCGAATCAGCGTTTGATTGCGAAATAATTTTATCAACAAGTTTCGTTAAATGACATCGAAAATCTATTGAATTTTAATATTCACGAATACAGATTAACTGCTTTGTTGATGTTGGTTTCGAAGTACGAAAAATCAAAAGATGAAAAAGTGAGAAAAGATATCATCGATTTTTATCTTGCTCAAACTTCTCAAATCAACAATTGGATTTGGTTGACATAAGTTGTTATAAAATTTTGGGCCATTATTGTTTTCATCAAAAGCGAGAAGAATTACTTTTTGAATTGGCGGATTCTGAAGATTTGTGGGAAAAACGAATCGCAATTGTATCAACGATATATTTTATCAAACAAAAATCATTTTCAATTGTTCCAGAAATTATGTTGAAAAATCTTCATCATTCGCACGATTTAATGCACAAAGCAAATGGTTGGATGTTGCATGAAATGGGAAAAATGGACGAAGAAAAGTTGATTGAGTTTTTGGACGAATATACGTTGCAAATGCCAAGAACAACGTTGAGATATGCGCTCGAAAAAATTGATCCAATTCTCAAAAATTATTATATGAAATTGAAATAATTTGCATAAAAAAAGTCGCTCTGTGAGCGACTTTTGATTTTATATCAAGAATAAATTCTTACAAAATAACATGACCTAATTTTGTCAATTTTTGATGATCTAAAACTTTGATTTTTCGTCCTTCAACTTCGATTAATTCATCAGTTTTGAATTCAGAAATCAAACGAATTGCAGATTCTGTTGCTGTTCCAATCAAATTAGCCATTTCTTCGCGTGTCAACGAAATGTTGATAAATCCGTCTTTGTCTGTTCCTAATTTTCCTTCTAATAAAATTAAAACTTCAGCCAAACGTTCGCGAACTGTTTTTTGTGCTAAATAAGTGATTGTTCTGGCGTATTCTCCCAAATCTTTTGCAATTCTTTGTAAAATATTGAAAGCTAATTTTGGATTAACTTCTAATAATTTTAAGAAGAATTTTTCTGGAATATAATATATTTCAACTGGCGTCATTGCAGTTGCAGATGCGCCAAAAACTTCTTGACTTAAAATTGAGCGATAACCGATAATGTCACCTTCGTTGATAAAACGTAGAATTTGCTCTTTTCCATTAAAGCCAATTTTGAACAACTTAGCAGTTCCTTTCATTACGCAATATATACCTTTTGGTGTGTGACCTTCCTGTATAATTTCGTCTCCTTTTTTTAGGTTGATGATTTTCTTTTCTTGCTCAAACTCCAATAATTCTTCCTTACTAAAAACCCCGAAAGACTCTGGGTTATCAAACATCGCTTTAATCGATACTACATTCTCATTAAACTCTGACATATCTTGTTGTTATGACTTAATTCATACAAAGTTAACGTTAATTCTGATAAAAGGAAAGTAATTTTGTAAAATAGTATGGAAGAGAATTGTTTTCACTGTGGTCAACGAATTGAAGAAGAGGTTATTCAGTTCGATGAAAAGGATTTTTGTTGTCAGGGTTGTAAAACGGTTTACGAGATTTTAAACGTAAATAATCTAAAAGATTATTACGACCTTAATCGTAATGCAGGTTTGCGTCCTGATGAAAAAAGTAATCATCAATTTGATTTCTTAAACACAAAAGAAATCTTTGATAAAGTTGTCGATTTTTCAGATGACGGCGTTACAGTTGTGTCCTTTTATGTACCTGTAATGCACTGTACTTCGTGTGTTTGGTTGTTAGAAAGTTTGGATACGATTAACCCAAATATTATATCTTCTAATGTCAATTTTACACAAAAAACTGTTCAGATTACGTATCGTGATGCGGATTTGAAATTAGGTGATTTGGCAAGATTTATTACAAATTTAGGCTACAAACCTTCGATTAATCTAAAAACATTAGACAAAAAGAAAAAAAGCAAAGTCGATCGTTCTTTGGTGAGCAAATTGGTAATAGCAGGATTCTGTTTTGGGAATATTATGCTTTTATCTTTTCCAGAATATGTCGAAGTTTTTGGTAATGTAAAAGAACAATGGTTAGATCAAAACAAAGGATATTTCCGTTGGACAATGTTCGCGTTATCGTTGCCTGTTTTCTTTTATTCATCTACCGATTATTTTGTTTCGGCTTGGCAAGGTCTGAAAAATAAATATATCAATATCGATGTGCCAATTGCGTTAGGAATTATTGTGATTATGTTTAAATCGACTTATGATATCATTTTTGATATTTCGCCAGGTTACTTTGATACATTAGCGATGCTTTTATTTTTGATGTTGACAGGTAAATGGTTTCAGCAACAAACAATGCAAGCGTTGGCATTTGATCGAGATTACAAATCGTTTTATCCAATTGCAGTTGCGAAATTAGAAAATGGTTATGAACAACCAATTTTGTTGGCTGATTTGAAAAAAGGTGATCGAATTTTAATTAGAAATGAAGAAATTATTCCAGCTGATGCCATTTTGATGAAAGGTGAAGCGATGATTGATAACTCGTTTGTGACGGGAGAATCTCGCTTGATTCAGAAAAAAGCTGGAGACAAAATATTTGCTGGAGGAAAACAATCTGGTCATGCAATTGAGTTGGAAATTATTTCGGATGTTAATCAAAGTTATTTAACCCAATTATGGAACAATGATGCTTTCCAGAAAGAAGAATCTGAGTTGAATGCTTTGACGAATAAAATCAGTCATTATTTTACATTAATCATTCTTATTATTACAGCAATTTCTGCTGTTTATTGGTATTTCCACGATTCGTCAAAAATATTAGAAGTTGTTACATCTATCTTAATTATTGCTTGCCCTTGTGCGTTAGGTTTGTCTTCTCCGTTTATTTTGGGACACATGATGCGTATTTTTGGTAATAAGAAATTCTATGTAAAAAATACATCAACAGTCGAAAGAATGGAGAAAATTACAGATGTAGTTTTTGATAAAACGGGTACAATTACGGAAAGTGATGAAGCGCAAGTGCAATACGAGGGTAAAGAACTTTCTGAGTATCAAAAGCAATTGGTGAAAGCATTGATTAGAAACTCTAATCACCCTTTAAGCCGTACATTATATAAGAAGTTGACGGTTGATGATCATTTGCCAATTTCTAATTACGAAGAAATTGTAGGAAAAGGTCAGCAAGCTGATGTAGATGGACATCAAGTAAAAGTTGGTTCGAGAAGTTTTACGAATGCTATTTTTAATGAAAATAGATTAAATCAATCTCAAGTTTTTATAGCGATTGATGGAGAAGTTTTTGGTAAATTTGTGTATACCAATCGATATCGAAAAGGTTTAGATCGTTTATTGAAAGAGTTGGGTACATATCAGTTACACGTTTTGTCTGGGGATAATGATTCTGAAAAAGAATATTTAGAAACTATTTTTCCAGCCAATGCAAAATTGATTTTTAATCAATCGCCAACTGATAAGTTAGAATATATCAAACAATTGGAACAAGAAGGGAAGAAGGTGATGATGCTTGGAGATGGATTGAATGACGCTGGAGCTTTGAAACAAAGTACAGTAGGGATTTCTATTTCTGAGGATATTAACAGTTTTTCGCCTTCGTGTGATGGAATTTTGGATGCAAAAAGTTTTTCGGCAATTCCAAATTTCTTGAAGTTATCGAAGACCACGATGAAATTTGTAAAAATTGCTTTTTTCATCAGTTTCTTGTATAATATTGTTGGACTTAGTTTTGCTGTTTCTGGTTATTTACAGCCAGTTGTAGCGGCTATATTGATGCCAATAAGTTCTATTTCAGTGTTAATTTTTGCAACGGCAAGTACCCGAATTGCAGATAAATTAACAAAATGGAATTTAGATTGATTTTAAATTAGAGTTATACATACTGCTCTGACCAAAATCATTGTGATAAGAACTTAGGGCTTTGTAATTTTGTGGAGCTATGGGGATATTATTATTAATGATATTAGTTAGTGTCTCTTTGGGGGCAATTTTCCTTCTTTTATTCTTTTTAGGGTATAAGAAAGGACAATTTGATGAGGATGAATCCCCAGCAGTGAGAATGTTAAAAGATGATAAAAAAACACAAGATAAAATCGACTCATAATGCAAATGCAGACTTTTAGTTACGACAATAAGATCGTAAAGTATTTCCTTTATGCCACATTGTTTTGGGCAGTTATGGCATTTTTCTTTGGAGTATTGGTTGCAACTTTGTTGTTTTTTCCAACGTTACCAGAATACATCTTCGGATCGGATGATGGTACAATCGGAGGGAACATCCAAGGCTTAATCAATTCGCAAGGAAAACTTGGTTTTGGTAGATTAAGAATGATTCACACAACATTTGCGGTATTCGCCTTTGTTGGGAACTCTTTCTTTACTGGAGCTTATTATTCAATGCAAAGGTTGTTGAAAACCAGAATGTACAGCGATGTTTTAAGCTGGATCGTTTTCTGGGGATGGCAATTATTTATTGTATTATCATTTGTAACATTTATCTTAGGATACAACACTTCTAAAGAGTATGCTGAGCACGAATGGCCAATTGATATTTTAATCGCGTTAGTTTGGGTATTGTTTGGAGCACAAATGTTCTTAACGATTGCTAAGCGTCGTGTACGTCACTTGTACGTTGCAATTTGGTTCTATATCGGAACTTGGGCAGCAATTACAATGTTACACGTATTCAATAACTTGGAAATTCCAGTTACTTTTAGCTTAACAGCTCCAAAATCGTATTCTTTATACTCAGGAGTTCAAGATGCGTTAGTACAATGGTGGTATGGACATAATGCAGTAGCATTCTTCCTTACAACTCCAATTTTAGGTTTGATGTACTATTTTGTACCTAAAGCTGCAAATAGACCAGTATTCTCATACAAATTGTCTATTATTCACTTTTGGTCATTAATCTTCATTTATATTTGGGCTGGTCCACACCACTTGATTTATACATCATTGCCAGGTTGGGCACAAGCATTAGGGACAGGTTTCTCAATTATGCTTATTGCACCATCATGGGGAGGTATGTTAAATGGATTACTGACACTACGTGGAGCTTGGGATAAAGTAAGAGAAAATCCTATTTTGAAATTCTTTGTTGTAGCTTTAACATGTTATGGTATGGCCACATTTGAAGGTCCATTGCTAGCTACAAAAACATTAAATAAAATTGGTCACTTTACAGACTGGGTTCCTGCTCACGTACACGTAGGTACTTTAGGATGGAATGGATTTATCGCTTTTGGTATGATCTATTACTTAGCTCCAAAATTATTCAACACAAAATTAGCATCTGTTAAGATGGCTAATGCTCACTTCTGGATTGGTACTTTCGGTGTCTTATTCTGGGTAATTCCTATGTATGTTGCAGGATGGACACAAGGTTTAATGTGGAAACAATTCGCAGCAGACGGAACATTAGAATATGGTAACTTCTTACAAACAGTTACAATTCTTAAACAATGGTTATATCCATTACGTGCATTCGGTGGAACATTATACTTAATAGGAGCAATCTTAATGATTATCAATGTTTGGAGAACTGTAAAATCTGGACACTTTGTTGCAAATGAAGAAGCAGAGGCACCAGCATTAGCACCAAAAGCTTCTACACGTGCACAAGGAGAAGGTGTTCACTCTTGGATTGAGAGAACTCCATTGGTAATGACAATTGGAGCAGTATTAACTTTAGCAGTTGGTGGTTTAGTAGAGATTGTTCCTACAATCGTAGTAAAATCAAACGTACCTACAATCGCAAGTATCAAACCTTATACTCCGTTAGAATTAGAAGGACGTGATTTATATATTCGTGAAGGATGTAATGCTTGTCATACGCAAATGGTTCGTCCATTCCGTGACGAAGTAAAACGTTATGGTGAATACTCTAAAGCAGGAGAATTTGTTTACGATCACCCATTCTTATGGGGGTCTAAAAGAACTGGTCCAGACTTACACCGCGAAGGAGGTAAAAACCCAGATGCTTGGCATTACAAACACATGTGGAATCCACGTTCTACATCAGATGGTTCTATCATGCCTCGTTACCCTTGGTTAATTGATAATAAATTAGACCGTGAGTTGACGCGTGATAAAATGAAATCAATGGTTGCATTAGGTGTTCCTTATCAACAAGAAGATTTTGACAGTATGCAAGTTTCTATGAACAAACAAGCTTTAGCAATTGAGCAAACTATCTTTAAAGATGCATCTGACTTGAAAGAGTTATATGCGAAAAAAGAAGCAGAAGCTAAACAACAAGGTAAAGAGTTTGTTCCGTTAAGAGATCGTGAGATTACAGCGTTAATCGCATATTTACAACGTTTAGGAACAGATATAAAAGCTGAACAAGTAGAGACAGCAAGTAACTAATGTTAAAATATTATAAAGAATTCCTTTCTCAGTATGAGTATGCATCTTTGTTGCAGACATTAATCCTAATAGGATTTATAGCAGTCTTTGTGACGATTTTTGTTAAGGTTATGAAAAAACCAAAAGAGTATTACAAAGACAACGAGTCAGCAGCTTTAGATTTAGAACCAGAAGAGAACGAAAAAAATAATACAAAATGAGACAACGTACCCCGGCTTATATATTTATCCCATTAACGCTATTAGCAGTAATCTTAGCGTTTACAATGGTGACGCCAGTAGATGTGGTGCCAGAACCAGGTTTTCAAGGAATGATTCACAATTTATTGGAGCACTTGAAACATGTGTTTGCGCAAGGAATTTTCTGGGCAGTATTAGCAGTTGCAATCGTGATGCTTTTAATCATCAATGCTTTAAACAAAGTTGTTGAAGCAGAGAAATTTAAAAGATTATCTGAAGAAGAACAAGCTAAATATTTAGAAGATGGTAAAATAGGTTACTTCAAAAGATTGTTCAGTAGTGCTGGTAAAAAACAATCAGACGAAGAAGAAGAATCTATTATCTTAGATCACGGTTTTGACGGAATCAAAGAGTTAGACAATGCTTTACCACAATGGTGGTTATCATTATTCTACTTTGGTGTAGTATTTATGGTAGTTTACGTAATGGCATATAGCTTCACAGACTTTGCTCACATGGACAAAGAATACGAAGAAGAAATGGTTTACAAAGATGCGCAAGATAGTATTTGGGCAGTTGCAAATGATATTGATATCACAGGAGCTGTAAACAAATCTAACGATCCTGCAATCGTAGAACAAGGTAAAAAAATCTTTGAGCAAAATTGTACACAATGTCACATGGAAGGTGGTAAAGGAGGTATTGGACCAAACTTAACGGATGATTACTGGGTGAATCATGTAGAAGATAGTTTATTCAAAAATATTTATCACATTGTTTACAATGGATCTCCTCACAATCCTCAAATGCGTGCATTTGGACAACGTAAAGAGTTATCTGGATTAGCAATTGAGAAAGTAGCTTCTTACGTATATTACATCAACCAAAAAGAACCTACGAAAACAGTTGCAGAAGGTGCAGCTGCTCCTCAAGGTGACTTAATGGAAGCATGGAAACAAAAGTAATTGATTGAATAATTACAACAAATATCATATTGAAAGAGAGCTTATTTATAAGCTCTCTTTTCTTTTTTAGTCGTAAATTTGTATATATTTAAAATTCACTATAATGAGTGTTCAAAATTCTGACCCAAAAGATGAATTTAATTTAGACGATTATTTGGATGAAAACAGCCAAATGAACGAAGATGTTCGTAGTTCCATTGGAACCATGGAGCGAACCGGAGAACGTAAATGGGTTTATCCTAAAAAACCAAAAGGTAAGTTTACAAACTATAGGACGTATGTAAGTTATGTATTGTTAGCAATATTAATCTTAGCGCCTTTCTTTAAATTACCTAATGGAAATCCATTGTTCAAATTTGATGTTTTGCACAGCCAATTCATTTTATTTGGTTTTCCATTTTTTACATCAGACTTCTTCCTTTTAGCTTTAGGAATGATCACGACAATTATTTTCATCGTATTATTTACCATGGCTTATGGTCGTTTGTTCTGCGGATGGGTATGTCCGCAAACAATTTTCTTGGAAATGGTTTTTCGAAAAATAGAATACGCCATAGAAGGAGATAGAGCAAAACAAATTAGATTAGATAAACAAGATTGGGACGAAGAAAAAATTCGTAAAAAATTATTGAAATGGACCATCTTCGCTATCATTTCATTTATTATTGCTAATGTTTTCTTAGCGTATATTATTGGAGCTGATGCTTTATACGCAGTTATAAAAGAAGGGCCAGCCGAAAATGTAGGAACATTGGTTGGATTAGTTTTCTTCTCAGCAATGTTTTATTTCGTATTCGCATGGTTCCGCGAACAAGCGTGTACATTGGTTTGTCCTTACGGACGTTTCCAAGGTGTATTAATTGATTCGCATACAATCAATGTAACATACGATTTTAAACGTGGTGAAGGAACAGCTGGTCGAGCAAAATTCAAAAAGAACGAAGATCGTAAAGCAAAAGGAAAAGGGGATTGTATTGACTGTGGTCAATGTGTTGTTGTTTGTCCTACTGGAATTGATATTCGTAACGGAATCCAATTAGAATGTGTTAACTGTACAGCTTGTATTGATGCATGCGACGAAGTAATGGAAAAAGTCGGTTTACCAACAGGATTGATTCGTTATGCTTCGGAAGATGATATCAAACGTGGCGAAAAATTCAAATTCACAAAACGATTAGCTGCTTATACATTTGCTTTATTATTATTAATTGGAGCAATGACAGCTTTCTTGTTCTCTCGGTCTGATGTAGAATCTAAATACCTTAAAGTTCCTGGAACAGATTACAAGGTAGAAGGTAAATATTACGTTAATCAATTCGAGTATACATTGTACAATAAAACAAATGCAGACCAAATTGTAACAGTTCAATTGCTATCACACAAAAACTCAAAAGTAGAAATGTACGAAGGCGAGAATAAATTGAACATGGAAAAAGGTCAAATCATCCAAGGAAAATTCTTCTTGAAAATTCCAATGGATGAAGTTAAATCGTACAAAGAAAAAGTAGTGATTGGATTAGTCAATCAAAAAGGAAAAGTAATCGATAAATACGAAACGAGCTTCTCAGCTCCATTCAAATATTAATCATATGAAGTTAAATTGGGGACATTATGTAGCAATTGCTTTGGGATGTTTTATGATATTCATTCTATCGTTGTTATATTTTGCAGGAGATACAGGCGGAATGGTAACCGAGGATTATTACGAAAAAGAAATTCATTTTCAGGATGAAATAAATGCAGAAAAACGAGCAAATGCTTTGACCGAGAAACCAGAAGTTATTGTACAAGCAAATGGATTTTTATTTAAATTTCCAGCAACTACTGCTTCCGATTTTAAAGGAGATATTTTTTTGATGCGTAATGATGACGAAACAAAAGATGTCAAAATGCCGATTAAATTATCTGATAAAAAGAATTTTTTAGTACCATCTGTTAAGTTAATTGATGGAGAATACGAATTAACTTTAAGCTGGAAAGAAAATAATCAAACTTATTTGATTAAAAAGTCCATTCGATGGATTTCACAATAGTTATAATAGCATTATCCATAGGTCTTACATCGTCCCTGCATTGCGTGGGGATGTGCGGACCTATTGCTTTATCTTTGGGATTAGAATCTCAAAACAAACTAAAATTTACACTTCGTAATTTGACTTATCAATTAGGACGTGTAACCACTTATACAATTTTAGGTGCAATTTTAGGATTGATTGGCGAATCATTTTCATTTGTTGGATTACAAAATTATCTAAGTATTTTGATTGGAGTTTTGATGATTATTATGGTCATGATTCCAAAATTTTACGAAAATGGTGCTACGCAACTTCGTCCTGTAAACGCCTTGATGGTAAAAGTAAAACTCTCTCTTGGTAAATTCTTAATCAAGAAAGATTCTTCCTCTCTTTATATAGTTGGTCTATTAAACGGACTTTTACCTTGCGGAATGGTTTACGCTTCACTTACAGCAGCCATTGGTTTAGGATCAGTTTACAAAAGTGCACTATTCATGTTCTTCTTTGGACTTGGAACCTTGCCTTTAATGTTTGCCACCGTTTTATTTGGTAATTTTTTATCAGTGAAACAACGTCAAACTATCTTAAAAATCTTACCAATTATCACACTTATTTTGGGTGTATTATTTATCCTTCGCGGATTAGAATTAAACATTCCTTTCATTTCACCAGCCAAAGAAGCACTTCAGCTAAATGGAATGGATGAGCATTGTATGTAAATTTATTTGTAATTAATTGAATTTTTGAATTTGAAAAATTCAAAAATTATTATTTTATCCTTATTAATTTCAATAATAATATTATTTATAGTTCAACATTTTGGAAAAGTATTTGAACAAAGTCCATTAGAATCTGACGGATTATATCCTTGTGAAAAAATTATGAGGGTTATTTTGAACCATTACCTTATTCATTTGATAAAAATTATGATGATAAATTAAGATGTTCTAGTCTTAAAACGAGAGTAACGTTTAATAATCCTATTAGTGAGTGATAAAGGGTATTCAAACGATTATTTTAAAACTGTATTTACATTTCCTCCGTTTAGTACTGACGGTTATATTTCAAACCAACAACAATATGAAAAACTAAAAATTGATTTCTCAAAATATTTAATTCAAATCAATTGAAGCCCTGTCAAGATTTAAATCTTGACAGGGCTTTCATTAAAATCAATACTTTCATCCTTACAAAATAAATCGTATTTTTGACGTTATCACTATATGTAGTGTAACTAAATAAACATCAAAATGATAACACAATTAAGAGGTAAATTAATCGAGATTTATCCAACAAATGCTGTAATAGATTGTAATGGGGTCGGATATTGGGTCAATATTTCACTAAATACATATTCTACTTTAGAACACGAAGAATTGGTTACAATTTTTACACATTTGATTGTTCGCGAAGATGCACATATACTTTATGGGTTTGCTACAAAACTAGAACGAGAAATTTTTCAGAAATTAATTAGTGTTAACGGTGTTGGTCCAGCTTCTGGAATGATGATTATTTCGACACTTTCTTCCAAAGAAATTGCAACTGCAATCGCTCAAGAAGATGCCAGATTATTGCAAAGTGTAAAAGGAATTGGAGCTAAAACAGCGCAAAGAATCATCATTGACTTGAAAGATAAATTGGATCAAAATTTAATATTAGATGTTAATTCTACTTCGGTTAAAAATAAATCTAAGAATGAAGCGTTATCTGCTTTAGAAGTTTTAGGAATTCCTAAAAAATCTGCAGAGAAAATAATGGACAAAATCCTACAAGATCAGCCAGATGCAGACGTGGAATTCTTAGTAAAAGAAACATTGAAGAAAATTTAATGAAGATTCATAACGAACCAAAAACTATTCGTAAAGGCTCTACTATAGCAGCTTTGTGTTTCCTTTTTGCAATGGGAACTATGAGCGATGTGATGGCTCAGGAAAGTGATACGCTTAAGTTTCCTATCCGAGATCAAAAAGGTGGATTGTTTTTAGATAATCAAATAAAATACGATGTACAATATGATGCGATAAAGCGTCAGTATATTTTATATCCTCAAATTGGAACAAGTTTAGTTTCCGAACCTATCTATTTGACACGTCAAGAATACCTGACTTTGGTTCAGAATCAAGACATGAAAAATTATTTCCGAGTAAAATCTCAAACCAACGATCAATTTTATCGTGAAGAACGTTTTGGAGATAAGGGAGGAAAAAAAGAAGGAAGTATTTTACCAAGTTTTAAGGTGAAATCCAAAGCTTTCGAAACTATTTTTGGTGGATCAGAAATTTCATTGATTCCGCAAGGTTATGCAAATTTAGAATTGGGTGTTTTCTTGCAAAAGATAGATAATCCAATGTTGTTGCCACAAAACCGTCAAACGCTTACAATGGATCTTAACCAACGTATGCAATTGAGTATTTTGGGTAAAGTCGGAGAAAATCTTCAGATGAAAGTGAATTATGATACGCAAGCTGGTTTTGGCTTCGAAAATCAAATGAAACTTCAGTGGAGAAAGGCTTTAGGGAATAAATTAGATCCATTTGGTGGAGAAGATGATATCCTACAAAATATTGAGGTTGGTAATATTTCGATGCCGCTTAGTACTTCGTTGATTACAGGGGCGCAATCACTTTTTGGAGTTAGAACAGATCTTAAATTTGGTCGTACAAATGTATCGGCTGTCTTTTCAGAGCAACGTTCAGAATCTAAAAATATCGTGGTTCAAGGAGGTGGTGTGATGACTGATTTTAAAGTCGCTGCCGAAAAATATGAATACAATAGACACTTTTTCTTAGGTCAATTTTTTAGAAATAGTTACGATAGAGCGTTAGCAAATTATCCTGCAGTTAACAGTAATATCAATATCAGTAATATTGAGGTTTGGAAAGTTGATAAATCTGGAGGGAATCAACAGAATAGACGTTCTATTATCGCTTTGCGAGATATTGCAGAAGGTGATACAGCGCCTCAAAATAGTAGTAATGCCTTATTTAATGAGATTAATTCTCAAGGTTTTACTAAGATTAGTGATGCAAGAAGTTATTTGAACGGATATTCTTTCAATGGAGAACAATTTCAGGATGGAGAAAACTTTATCGTCAACGAAAATGTTCGTAAACTTGATGCTTCCGAATTCACTTTTTATCCAAAATTAGGATACATTTCCTTGAATACGCCTTTGGTTGATGGTGAAGATTTATTAGCGGTTTCGTTTCAATATTCGTTAAGCTCTGATCCGACAAAATTATACAAAGTTGGACAAATGTCGAGCGAGACAGATAAACCAATTATTGCGAAATTAATCAAACCAAATTCTGCAGTTAATGTGGCTTCGCCAATGTGGGATTTGATGATGAAAAATATTTATTCGTTAAATGCTTATGGTGTTTCGAGTGAAGATTTTTTGATGAATATTAATTTCAAGGATAATGGAGAACAATCTTCTGGAAAATTAAATTACTTACCAAATTCTGCTGTTTCAGAGCAATCGTTAATTCAAGTTCTGAACATGGATAGATTAAATTCGAACGGACAATTACAACAAAATCCTGACGGAAGTAAAGGTGATGGTTTATTCGATTTTCAACCAGGGTTAACAATTGATACAGAAAGAGGAAACATTATTTTTACTTCTGTAGAACCTTTTGGTAAATATTTGAGCAATAAATTACAAGGTCAAAATCAAGAATACGTTTTCAATCAAATTTATCGTCAATTACCAAATACTCTTTCTGGCGAAAAATTAGCTAATCGTTATACGTTAGAAGGTCGTTACAAAGGAACAGTGACAGATGGTATTCCATTAGGAGCTTTTAATGTGCCGCAAGGTTCTGTTAAGGTAACTTCAGGTGGAGCAACATTGACGGAAGGCGTAGATTATACGGTAGATTATCAGTTGGGGCGTGTAAAAATCATTAATGAACAATTGAAAAATTCTGGAGCACCAATTAATGTTTCTTTAGAAAATCAATCTACATTTAATTTACAGAAAAAACGTTTCATGGGAATTAATGTCGAGCATAAATTTAGTGATAAGTTTATGTTAGGTGGAACTTTAATTAATTACCAAGAACGTCCAGTTACGCAAAAAACACAATTTGGTTCAGAACCTGTGAATAACACAATTGTTGGACTTAATACACAATATAACTCAGAAGCTGAGTGGTTAACTCGTTTAACAAATAAAATTCCGGGAATCAAAACGGACCAAATGTCGAACATTAGTGTTCAGGCAGAGGCGGCTTATTTGATGCCAGGAATGAACAAAGTGACAGGAGGTTATTCTTATATAGACGATTTCGAAGATGCACAATCGCGCATTAGTTTATTAGATGTTGGTTCATGGAAATTTGGATCAACACCAGGAAAACCTGCTGGATATTCTGCTTCTGGTTACCACCCGTTCTTCCCAAATGGAATGAAAAATGACGATTTATCATTCAACAATGGTCGTCGTATGTTATCGTGGTATTCTATCGATCCTCGTTTTTATGGGATGGGAGGAAGCTCGCCTTTAACAGATCAACAAATGTCAACGCATATGGCGCGTCGCATTAAGCTGAAAGAGCTTTTCGATCAACGTGATGTAATGGCTGGTACAAATTCATACATCAGCACATTAGATATGACATTCTATCCGCAAGAACGTGGACCTTATAATGTTAATCCAAATGCAGTAGATACGAAAAACTGGGGAGCAATTATGCGTCCTATTTCAGTTTCTAACTTCAAAGATTCGAATGTGGAATACATCGAGTTTTGGATGATGGATCCTTATGCAGATGGAAAAGGTGGAGAAGGAGAGCTATTGGTACATTTAGGAAATGTTTCGGAAGATGTCTTAAAAGACGGCGAAATGATGTACGAAAATGGATTGCCTCATTCTGGAAATGGTGCGGCGACTGTTGCTTCTAAATGGGGATTAACACCTCAGTTAAATCCAATTTTATATGCTTTTGATACGGAAGGAGCTGCCCGAAAACAACAAGATTTGGGTTATAATGGATTAACAGATGAGGAAGAAGCACAACGTTATGGAATAACGAGTAATAATTTAGTAACAGGAGAATTAGATCCTGCGAATGATAATTATTTATTCTTCTTAGATGATCGCTTTAGAGGTGCATCAATCGGGAATACGGTTCAAGATCGTTACCGTTATTTCAGAAATCCACAAGGAAATAATTCAACTGATAATCCTTTACATGCATCATCTTTAACGCCAGATACAGAAGATATTAATGGTGATTTCAATTTAGATCAGACAGAAAACTATAATCAGTATACGTTAAAAATTAACCGTCAAACGTTAGAAGATCCAAACAATAAATTTATTGTTGCAAGAAAAACGGTTCAAGGAGAATTTCCAGACAAAACGAAACATGATGTTAAATGGTATCAAGTTCGTATTCCTGTTGACAACTTTGATTTAGATCTTGACGGAGATGGAGTAGAAGAGTTAAACAATGATGCGTCTATTGCGCAAGCAGAAAGCGTATTAACAGCTGCTCGTTTTATGCGTATGGTGATGCGAGGTTTCGAGGAAGAAACAACTCTTCGTTTTGGTACGTTTGATTTAGTTCGTTCTGAATGGCGTCGTTATACCAAAAACATTTATCCTTATATTATTAGTAATCAAGAGGGTTACGAAGACGATAAAAATATTGATGATTTAGAAGTTGGTGAGGTTAGTATCGAACGAAATGGTACTGATCGCCCTCGTTATATGATTCCTCCTGGAGTTTATCGTGAACAAACACAAGGAACAACGGGATATCAATCTCAGAACGAAGCTTCGATGACATTGAAAGCGAAGTTTAAACCAGGAAGTACTTCAAAAGCTATTTTTAAGAATACAAATTTAGATTTGCGTCGATACAAAAAATTACAAATGTTTGTATCTGCTCAAAACTTATTAGATAGAGCTTCAAATGCGATTGATAATGGTACAAAATTATTTATTCGTGTAGGTAGTGATTATACAGATAATTACTATGAATATGAAATGCCGTTGAAATATACGCCACAAAGTTCTGCAACAGAAAGCACAGTTTGGCCAGATGAAAACTTTATCGATCTGAATACAGATTTGTTTACAGATGCTAAAAAACAAAGGGATGCTGATGGTTTCAGTACATTGCAACGTTTCAATTTTGCTTTTGATCAAGAGAATCCAAACAAAACGGTTTATGTAAAAGGACGTCCAACATTGGGGAATGTATCTTCGATTATGATTGGGGTTCGTAATACTTCTGGACCATCTGATAAAGAAGTTTTACTTTGGGTAAATGAACTTCGTCTGAGCGAAATCGATAACCAAGGAGGTTATGCAGCTTCCGCAAATGTGCAGTTCAATTTAGGTGACTTCGCAAATGTACAAGTCTCAGGAAGCACAAGTTCTGTAGGTTTTGGTGCGATAGACCAAGGTCCTGCAAATCGTAATCAGGACGAATCATTACAATACGCGTTGAATGCACAAGTAAAATTAGATAAATTCTTACCAAAGAAATGGGGAATGGAAATTCCGTTCGATTTTACAATTCAGGAAAGTTTTGTCGATCCAAAATATAATCCGTTAGACAACGATATTATTTTTGATGAAGCGCCTAATAAAGCCGAATTAGAAAAAGTTGTTCGTACTTATACACAGTTTAAAAGTTTTGCTTTTAATAACATTCGAAAAGTTAGATCAACAAATAACAACAATCCTGTTCGTTTTTACGATCCTTCTAACTTTTCAGTTTCGATGATGTATTCGGATAATTATTACCGTGATATTTATACGCAATACAATGTAAATCAGCAATTAAGAGCGTCGATTAATTATAATTTCGGATTTAGAGGAAAATCGTACGAGCCTTTCAAAAAATGGCGTGCGGTTCAACCAAAAGAGGAATCAGGAAAATATTTACAATTTATTCGTGAATTTAATGTGAATCCTTTGCCAACACGTTTCTCTTTCCGTACAGAGATTGCGCGTACATATAGCGAAAGACAATATCGAGATATCAGTCAATATTTAGGAGGAGGAAGTTCTTCGAGCTTAATGCGTCCGACATATAGTAACAATTTCTTGTTCAATTGGCAATATAATTTAGGTTTTGATTTGACAAAATCGTTGCGTTTAGATTTAACATCTTCGACAATGACGTTGAATGATGGAACAACTTTCCAGCGTGCAGATCAAGATATGATTTGGCAAAATATGTTTACAATTGGACGTCCAGTTCAGTATGATCAACAATTTCAGGTGAATTATAAATTACCTTTAAAATTCTTCCCATATCTAAATTGGATGAATGTTGAAGCTAGATTTACTTCGAATTATAACTGGATTGCAACTTCTACTGCTTACAGAAATTTTGAGACAGAAGTTACAAATCCTGATGGTTCTACATCAACACGAATTGCGAATTTAGGTAGAGGTACAGCTCAAAACTCGAATTCGATCAACTTGATGGGAGATTTAGATTTTGCAAAATTTTATCCGGAATTTAAAGGATACAAACGTTACGATTCGATCTTAAAAGGACGTCGAGCAGAGATTGATTCGTTGAATACAGTTTACACAAATTTATTTGCTAAAAAACGTCGTACAAACAAGAAATCAGCTTATAAATTCAAACATAAATTTACAGCAAAAGATTATGGTTGGATGGTTTTATCATCGTTAAAACGAGCTAATTTTACATTTAATCAAACAAATGGAGCTGTAATTCCAGGATTATTATACGAGCCAGGTTTCTTTGGTGTTGATGGTAAAAATGGACCAAGTTTAGGTTTCGTTTATGGAACACAATTCGATATTAAACGACAATTAGTTGAAAGAGGATTGATTGTTGGCGATGAATTGATGACGGATGCGTATCAAATTACAAAAGGTTCTGATTTTAATGGAACTGCTTTGATTGAGCCAATTCCAGATTTACGAATTGATTTGAGTGCAAAACGTACAAAAGATCGTCGTATTTATCATTCAGGATTCAATTTAGCAGTCGAAAATCCTTACATTGATGAATTAGCAAATCTTAATATTTCGACCGTAAATATCAAAACAGCTTTCAAAGATGGAGATGCAATTTTTGAGCAATTCCTAACAAATACTAAAACTATTTCTGGACGTTTAGCACAAAAAAGAGGTAGCGGAAATGTAGATGGACTTGGTTATTACGAAGGATTTAATGCAAGAAGTTCTGATGTACTTTTACCAGCATTTTTAGCGGCGGTGCAAGGAAAAGATGCAGGTTCGTCTAAATTAGGATACAATCGTTCTATTCCGGTTCCGAACTGGCGCGTAACGTACACAGGATTGAAATCTGTTCCAATTATCAATAAATATTTTGATAATGTTGAGGTTTCGAGTTCATATAATTCGACTTACACAACAACAGGAATTCAGTCTAATCCAAACTTCATGTTAGATACAGGAATTATGGGTGGTGGACAAGTGACTGGTAAAGATGAAAATGGAAACTTCTATACGCAGAATTTATATGGAGCCGTTACGATGATCGAATCATTTTCACCATTATTGGGAGTGGATTTAACATTCCGTAACAGTATGCAATTACGTGCGCAATATAACAGAGATCGTTTATTATCATTAAGCACAACAAATTATACGTATACAGAAGATTATGGATCTGAATATATTGTTGGATTTGGATATATTTTCAAAGATTTCAAAATGAAAATTCGTTACCAAGGAAATCAGAAAACAATCAAAGGTGACTTAAATATTCGTGGAGATTTCTCATTAAGAGATAATCAAACAACAATTCGAAAAGTAATTTATAACTTTGATGACGTACAAAATCCAAACGTACCAACAAGTATTTATGGAGATTCGCAAATTACAGGTGGACAGCGAATTATGACGTTTAAGATAACGGCAGATTATAACGTAAGTAAGAATTTGAACTTGAGATTCTATTGGGATCAGATGATGAGTAAATATAAAATTTCAACAGCTTTTCCAATTTCTCAAATTCGTGCCGGATTTAGTGCTACCTTTACATTCGGAAATTAAAAAAACAATAAAACAAACATTATGAGCATTCCAAACAATTTAAAGTACAGTAAAGATCACGAGTGGATTTCTGTAGAAGGAGATGTAGCAACAATCGGTATTACAGCTTTCGCACAAGGAGAGTTAGGAGATATTGTTTATGTTGACGTAGAAACAGAAGGAGAAACTTTAGGTCAAGAAGAAGTATTTGGAACAGTAGAAGCAGTAAAAACAGTTTCTGACTTATTTATGCCAATTAGCGGTGAAGTTGTAGAATTTAACACTGAATTAGAAGGTGAGCCAGAATTAATCAACACTGATCCTTACGGAAAAGGGTGGATTATCAAAGTAAAAATTGAAGATGCTTCTCAATTAGATGCTTTATTAGACGCAGCTGCTTACGGAGAATTAATTGGTGCATAAGACAAAAAAAATAATATTCTTTGCATATGTAGCGTTGGTGTTTTATCTGACGCTACTTCCACAAGAAAATTTCTCGAAATTAAGCACAATCAAAGAATTAGAAATCTTTTTGGAGATTGATAATTTAGATAAAATTGTACATTGTGGAATGTTTGGGATGATGACGATTTTGTTATTTGTCGCATACAAAATAACAACTCTGCGCTTGATGATAATTCCGTTTTTGGTAAGTTTTCTTATCGAAATTTTGCAAGGTATTTTAACATCACTTCATCGTAGTTTTGATTTTGTCGATTTAATGGCAAACTTATCCGGAATCTCCCTCGCATATATCGCAATAGCATATTATTTACAACATAAAAAAACTCAGTAGTATTACTGAGTTTTTTGTTTTTCTTATCTTTTTGACTTATTCAAGTGTAAACTAAGAAAATGTCATTCCGACGTTAGGAGGAATCTTCGATTCTTCATTCTACTAACGTTTTATTCAGAATGACATTTATACGTAAGTCATATTGAACTCGTTTCAACATCACATCAAAATAAAAAAAAGCAACCTTTCGCTTGCTTTTATATTGAAAAAATTAATTGTGCTTACCGCTTAGTTCATCAACTCCTCAGGAATATCACATATCGGAATTGGAACCATTTTATGTTGGTTAATACGATTTAATCTGGAATAAATCTCGAATACTTCTTTTTCTCTACCTTCAAATTCATTTGCAGTTTTTCCAGCTTCTTTCGCTTTCATTGCCCATTCTAATTCATCGTAATTTGCACCTAATTGATCTTCATCCGAACGATCATCACCAAACAAACCATCTGTTGGTTTTGCTTTTTGAATATCTGTATTAATACCTAAAAATTCAGCAATTTTATACACTTCCGATTTCATCAAATCAGCAATAGGACTAAGATCTACACCGCCATCACCATATTTTGTATAAAAACCAACGCCAAAATCTTCAACTTTATTTCCAGTTCCTGCAACCAAATAATTGTGTAAACCAGCAAAATAATAAAGCGTTGTCATACGCAAACGAGAACGTGTATTGGCCAAAGCTAAATTCACTTTATCCGTCGTTTCCGTTTCTGGTAAAGCCGAAACCATTGCATCAAAAGTTGAGGTTAAATCAACTTCTATTGAATCAATTGGCGAAGAAAATTTATTTTTTAACCATTCAATATGACGTTTTGCTCTATCCGCTTGATTTTTTTCTTGATGAATTGGCATTTCCAAATTAAGTAAAGGGGAGCCTGTCATCGCACAAAGTGTTGAGGTTACAGCCGAATCAATTCCGCCCGAAATTCCAATCACAAAGCCTTTTTGGTGCGCTGTTTCCAAATAATCTTTCAACCAAGAAACAATATATTCTACAACTTTTTCAGTTTGCATAGTTTAATAATTTATTTCAAAGATAGCAGATTATGAAAAAAATTAGGGTTGAAAATACTACAGATTATTTTACTATTTTTGTTAGCTAAATAACCAAGCAATGAAATTTGTATATGGCTTAGCTTTTGCGAGTTTAATTTTATTTACTGCGTGCAAAAAAGAAAAATCGTGGGAAGTGGATGTCAAAGAACAAAATGTTCAGTTGAATATTCATGATATCAGCCAAGATTTTTTTAACGATTCGATTCCTTTAGCGACTTTACGAAAAGATTATCCTTTCTTTTTTGATGCAAAAACTGCGGATGATGTATGGGAAAGTCAACGTCGTAATAAAGAAGAATTAAGTATTTATGGACAATCTCGAAAGGTTTTTGGAGATTTTAAAAACTTAAATGAATCGTTAACTCCGATGTTTCAACGTTACCAATTTTATTTTCCAGAATATAAAATTCCGACGGTTTATACCTATTCATCAGGTTTACAAAATATAGATTATCCTGTGATGTTTAGTCAGCAATCTGGCTTGATGTTTATTGCGATGGATGCGTATTTGGGGTCAAAGAATAAATTATATGATAGCATTGGCGTAGAACGTTATTTACGCACAAATTTAGATTTTAATCGTTTGCCTTCTCAAGCTGTTGATGCAATTGCGAATGATGTGGTAACATTTAGCCCAAGAAATCAATTATTTATTGATAAAATGATTTATGAAGGGAAGAAATTGATTTTGCAAGATGCATTGTTAACAGATACACCAGACGAATATAAAGTTGGTTACACGCCAGAACAAATTCAGTGGTGTATTGAGAACGAAGGTCAAATTTGGAACTTTTTTGTGGAGCAAAATTATGTATTCAGTTCAGATGCTTCTTTGGATAAACGCTTTTTAGCAGTTAGTCCATTTTCAAAATTTAATAATGAAATAGAACAAGATTCTCCAGGAAGAATTGCGGCTTGGATTGGTTTGCAAATTATTCGCCAATACATGAAAGAGAATCCGAAGGTAGAATTGAAAGCTTTGTTAGATGATATGGATGGTCAAAAAATCTTCAAAGATTCTAAATATAAGCCAGCTTTAGAAAGTAATAATTCAACAAATTATACAACAAAAACAATTGATGGTAAAGTTTACCATTTTGTGAAATAAACTAATAATTAGAAGTTATGAGAACAACAAATATTACGGTAGAGATTGAATTGGACGAAAATCACGTACCAGAAAAAATGACTTGGAATGCACCAGACGGTGGAATTAGTCACGAAGAAACAAAAGCAATGTTACTTTCTGTTTGGGATGATAAAGCAAAAGAGGCTTTGCGTATCGATTTGTGGACAAAAGAAATGACACAAGATGATATGAAACGTTTCTTTCACCAAATTTTAATTTCAATGTCTAGTTCTTACGAAAGAGCAACAGAGGAAAAAGAAGTTGCAGAAAGAATCGCTGCTTTTGCAGAAGAATTCGCAATTGCTTCAAAAATTAAAGGTTAAGATTTTAACCAAATAAAAACTTTAAGTCGAATTTCGTAACATTTTGGTTAGAAATTCGACTTATTTTATATCTTTAATTTTCTGACAAGAATAGTCTATGAAACAATTATTTTTTACTTTACTATTTATTACTTCTCTTCCTTCGTTTGCCCAAGAAGGATGGACAATTGAAAAATGTATTGAATATGCTTCGAAAAATAATTTGACTGTTCAACAGAATACCATCAACCAAGAAATTTTTAATAAAAATTTAGAATTAACCTATAACGCTTGGTTGCCAACGGTTTCGGGTTATGTAGATACTAACTTTACAATCGGAACTTATAATCCAACAATAGAAAAGGGATATTATCAATTTGCGCATTCATTTGGCGTACAATCTAGCATCAATATTTACAATGGTGGAGTTGTTCAATTGAATAAAGACAAAGCTGCTTTGGAATTAGAAGCGTCGAAAGTACAAACTGCGATGACGATAAATGATATTTCGTTACAAGTTGCAAATTATTATTTGGCGGTTTTATTGAACAAAGAATTGAAACAAGTTGCAGTAGGAAATCTAACTATTTCGAAACAATTATTGGATCAAAATCAAAAGAAATTCAAAGCTGGTTCAGTAGCTCAATCTGTTGTTGCTCAATCTGAATCTGAAGTCGCGACAAATACACGTGAAGTGGTAAATGCACAAATCGAAATAGAGCGTGCATTGTTCAATTTAGCGATGTTGTTGCAATTAAATGATTACCGAAATTTTGCTGTAACTGATGTCAAAATTCCAGATAATGTAACGTCTCAATTGTATAATTTGGATGATGTGGTAGAAACGGCTTATCAAAATCAGCCTTCTGTAAAACATGCCGAATTGCAAATTGATGTTGCTGCGAAAGAAACTCAAATCGCGCGAACTTCATTATTTCCAAAAGTGACAGGAAGTTTCAATTTCGGAACGAATTATCTACAATATTTCAATAAAAGATTACGTCAAGATGCATTATTAGAGCAATTAGGACATAATGTAACAGGCGTTTTTGGAGTTGGTGTGAGTATTCCAATTTGGAATCAATATTCCTATAAAATTAATATTCAGAAAGCATTAATCAACGAGGATTTAGCAAAAGTTGACCTTCTACAATCGAAACAAGAGGTGTTGAAAAACGTTCAGTCTGCTTATTTTGAAGTAAATAGCTCTTATGCATCATATGATTCGTCGAAAGAAGCGGTAAAATATGCGAAAATTTCATACGATTTTGCACAAAAATCTTACAATGCTGGAGTCATTAATCAATACGATTTTAACCGTTCGCGTAATGATATGATGGTTGCAGAATCGCAAATGTTGCAAGCGAAATACAATTACATTTTTAAACAAAAAGTATTAGATTTCTATGCTGGCGTTCCAATAACGTTGGAAGGAAAATAGAGGTTAAATGAAGTAAATAGAGAAAATATTAATCAAATTATTGAAAATTATTTTCATAAAAGAGTTTCAGAGTGTAATAAATATTTCTAAATCTATTCTAAAATCATAAATTCAAACTTTATACATCAATTTTCCTTGTGTATCTTTGCAACATGGCAACAATCTTAAATTTAGAAACTTCAACAAAAAATTGTTCGGTTTCGATTGCTAAAGATGGCGTTCAACTATGTTTGGTTGAAGAAAGTGATGAAAATTATGCACATGGTGAAAAACTGAATCAGTTTGTGGATTGGTGCGTGGAAGGCGCGCAAATAAATTGGAAAGATATAGAGGCGGTTTGTGTTTCAAAAGGCCCAGGTTCTTACACAGGTTTGCGTATTGGCGTTTCGTCTGCCAAAGGTTTTGCGTATGGTTCTGATATTCCGTTGATGGCGATTAATTCGTTGCAAATTTTGGCGGAATCACAATTAAATCAAGAGGTCGATTATATCATTCCGATGATTGATGCTAGACGAATGGAAGTCTATACAGCTTTATTCGATAAGCAAGGAAATCAGTTGACAGAAACTGAAGCGAAAGTAATCGACGAAACTTCTTTTGAAGAATTGAAAGGAAAGAAAATTATTTTTGTGGGTGATGGAGCAGAAAAATGTCAAGAAGTTTTAGCGCATTTGGATGCTACGTTTATACAAATTTTTCCATCGGCAAAAGATATGATTCGTGTTGCGGAAGAAAAATTTAACCAAAAATCATTTGAAGATGTTGCGTATTTCGAGCCATATTATTTGAAAGATTTTGTGGCTGGAAAAAAGAAATCTGAATAAAATAAAAAGAGATTATTTATGAAAAATCTTGTGTTGACAATTGCTTCATTATACGGAATGATTGCGGTTATATTAGGCGCTTTTGGTGCTCATGCATTCAAGAAAATTTTGCCTGCCGAAAAATTAGCAAGTTTTGAAGTTGGAGTACGTTACCAAATGTATCACGCAATTGTTTTGTTAGCTGTTGGAATGTATTTTCAATTTAACAACGGTTTAGAACGCTCTGCCGCTTGGTGTTTAATTGCCGGAACATTTGTTTTTTCTGTGAGTATCTATTTGTTGTCATTCGCAGAACATTGGAATGCAAACCTTAAATTTTTAGGACCAATTACGCCACTTGGAGGATTATTCATGATTATGGGTTGGGGTTTATTGGCTTGGATTTTTTTGAAAGGAAGATAATTTTCTTTAAATTTATATAATTGTTAATCAGTTATATGAATTTGTGGAATAAATTATTGGTTGGATTATTATTTTTACTTGCAATTAATACAAAAGCGCAAGATAAATTAGTATTGACCACTCCTTTAATCTTTAAATTAGAAGGTTTTAATAGCAACTTTGAATTGAAATTGTTTAACAATAATCAATTCCAATACAAGTCTGTTTTTCTTAGCTGTTTTGGAGAGATTGATAAAAATGGTAAACTAAGGAGTGATGCTAATTATGGTTTTGCAAAAGGAACTTATCAAGTAAAGGATAATAAATTAATCTTAACTGTAAAATCATCAAGTAGCTATTATTCGTTGCAAAAAGAATATTATTTTTTGATTCTTGATAAAAAGACTTTTTTGATATCTAACAAAGATCGAAAAAATCTCAAAGAAGCAAGAATGAGAAGACCAAATAAATCTTTTCCGAATTATATTATAGATACGGATAATCGTAAAGAATATACATTTTATAGTATTGATCAAAAAGTAACTATCGAAGGTTACGAAAAAGATAAAATATATCAAATGTTTAAATAAAAAAGACACTTTATAAAGTGTCTTTTTCTATTTTTAATCTTTACCATTTATCATCTTCGAAACAATTCCAGAATTTTTATTGACTTCATCGATAATAACTCCAATGAGATGAATAAGAAAAAAGATAGGAAACCAATAAATTGCAGTTTTATGCAGTTCTTCCATTGGGTCTTTGTAAGTTCCATTTCCCCACATTAAATAAAATCCTGTCACAATATTAATTAGCATTAACAAATAGAAAATCATATAAATTATTCCCTGAAACTTTTCGGATGTTGAATGACTTTTCAAAGGATTAGGAAATCGGATTCCCTTTACCAGCATATAAACAATTCGGGCAGTAAAAAGACCTAAAGCGATATAAGCAAATATTTCGTGCCATTGCCACATTGGTTCTAAAGAACTTCTTCCAATTGTTTTTAAAGTAGCGTCAGAAATGTTTAAACCTTCTTTTGAAACTTCATTGGTAATTAAAGCAGAAAGATTTTTCTTGCTCATCCATTCCATTCTCAAAAAGCCAGTTAAGAAAAGCATTATCATCGATATTCCGATTGTCCAATGTAATAATCGATGAGTTAAAGTAAACTTTTTCATAATTTATAGTGATTAAAAAAAACCTCTCTAAATTGAGAGGTTTTTGTTGTATTTTTTTTATTCAAAATCGTCTTCCGTGAATTCGAATTCTTCAAATGTACATTCTATTTCGAAAGGAATATCATTTTCAGATTCTTCTACAAAATCTTGCACTTCACCTTTCCAATTCAAGGTCAAAATTCCTTTGTCGTTTACACTAAAAGTTAATTCGTTGTTTACCGTTTCGTAATCTTCTTCCGAAACATTCAACGTTGTATAATATACTTCTACAGTTTCACCTTCTTCGTCTTCTTCCTCGGCAAAACCGTAAGGAATAGAAACTTTTTTACCGTTTAATTCTTCTACAGATTCTACATCCAAAGGAAAATCATCAATAAATAAAGAAAGTTGAGGAAAATCGTTTTGTAACGAATCGCCTTCTACGTGTTCTAAGTCATCAGTCGAATGTATTTCGACCAACAAACATTTTTTATTTCCTTGAAAAACGACTTTGCATAACGATTTTTCAATATTATAATTAAATGTTTCATCCGGATGGAAGAACTTAATTGTTTTCATTGTTTTGTTAATGTATGTTATTAATTATGAGTACGAATATAATTAAGTTCAATTAATTATCACAAAAAAAATGAGAGAAATTATATTTTTTCGCCTCTAAAACAAAAAAGCCATCTATCTAAGATAAATGGCTTCTATTATTTTATGAATATTCAATTCGATTATTTTGCAGCTTCTTCAGTTGCAGCAGCTGGTTTAGCTGATAAATCTACTTGTAATAAAACTTCGTCTTTTATGATAGAACCTCCAGCACCTACGAATGCAATTCCGAAATCTTTACGGTTAATTCCGAATTCTTCAGATTTGATTGTTACACCATTCGCATCAACAGTTACATTAGCTTTGAAAGTAACATTTTTAGGAACTCCACGGAAATCTAAGTTTCCAGAAATTTCTGAATTGTAATCTCCACCTTCTAAAGCTTTAACTCCTGTAATTTCGAAAGTTGCAGTTGGGAATTTTTCAACGTCTAAGAAATCAGCAGATTTTAAGTGTCCGTCTAATTTTCCTTTGCTTTCTGCATCAGCATCTAAATCTTTAGATTCGAAAGAAGCAAAATCAGCAACAAATTTCCCTGATTCTAAAACTCCGTCGTGTACTTTTACAGAACCTTCTTTTAATTTTACAACTCCGTAGTGACCTTCTTCTGGTTTGTTGATATCGTCAAAAGTTTTTCCACCTTTCCAATTTACAACAGATGCAGTTGTATCAACAGTATATTCTGCCGCTCCTTCAGTTGATGTTGCTCCTTCTTGAGCTTCAGTTGCAGCTTTAGTTTCAGTTTTTCCTCCACAAGAAGTTAATGCAACAGCAGAAACAACAGCCAATCCTAAGAATAATTTTTTCATATTGCTTTTTTTAATTTTTTCTTTTACAAAACTATAATATAAATTAATAGTTGATATTGATTTATATCAATAAATGAAATAATTAAACAATTATTTCATATTGAATAAATCTAATACCTTAGCCAAACATAAGAAAAATTATTCAATCGTGCTAAACGTAAAACAACTCAGTTATAATTATCCAGATTTCGAAGAAAAAGTACTCGATAACATCAATTTTGCAGTTAACAAAGGCGAAGTGATAAGTATTATTGGGGAAAGTGGAAGTGGAAAATCAACTTTACTGAAATTGATTTATGGATTGTTGGATTTTAAAGAAGGAGAAATTTACTATCATACCAAAAAATTACGCGGTCCTGCTTATAACTTGATTCCAGGTCATAAAATGATGAAATACGTAGCGCAAGATTATGATTTGTTAGATTTTGTAACGGTTGGTGAGAATGTTGGGAAATTTTTAAGCAATTTCGATTTAGAGCTTAAACAACAACAAATTGACGAAGCGTTAACGGTGGTTGAAATGTTAGATTTTAAACATATTTTTCCAAATAAACTGAGTGGAGGTCAGCGACAGCGTGTGTCTATTGCACGAGCTTTGGCACAACAACCCGAAATTTTGTTGTTGGATGAACCTTTTTCTAATTTAGATCAAACATTAAAATTAACCATTCGAGAAAAAATTATGGATTGGTGTAAAGTGCATCAAATTACAGTGATTTTTACAACGCATGATTTGAATGATGCTTTTTATACTTCGGATAAAATTTTAGTTTTGCAAAACGGAAAAATGATTCAGTATGATGAGGTCGAGAATGTGCGAAATTCTCCTGCGACAGCTTATGTGGCCAAACTTTTTGGTTATGTAAATGTGTTGGATGATTCGCAAGATTTAGGAATTGATTCGTCTAAAATTGTCATTTATCCAGAAGAAATTACAATTTCTGAAAATGGAAAATTTGAAGGAAAAGTAATTTCATCAAAATTTCAGGGAAGAGATTATTTGGTAAGATTTACATTCAAAAACATTGAATTGTTGACTTATTCTTCTCAAAAATTAATGAAAGATGAGTTGATACATTTTGAAGTTATAAAATTTCATCAATTATGCATTTAGAAAGTTTACAAGTAACGGAATTGTGTAGCGAACGATTAATTTTGATGCCGTTCACGATTTCCATTTGCGAAAATATATTACAGAATAATTATACCGAATTAGAGCAATTAAATTTGATTAGAGGAAAAGGTTGGCCAGATGCAGATGTAATCGAAACATTGCCTCGAATTATTGTAAACTTGTCTAAAGTTGACGCACCAACAGGTTTCGAATCGTGGATGATTATCAAGAAATCAACACGAGAAATAATTGGTGACATTGGTTTTAAAGGTTATAATTTTGTTGGAAGAAGTTGTGATATTGGTTATGGAATTATCGAAGCAGAAAGAAAACAAGGTTTTGCCGCTGAAGCAGCTGCGGAATTGATAAATTGGGCATTTACAAAAGAAACTTTAGAAGAAGTAACCGCTTGTTGTTTGATAGAAAATATTGGTTCAACGAAACTTTTGACAAAACTAAATTTCTCTGAATTGAGTCGAGATTCAACTATGATTTATTGGTCGTTGTTGAGAGAAAATAAATTGAGTTAAAGAATAGATTTCTCGATAAACTTGGAATGATAATCTGATATAAAAAAAGCGCAATTCAAATTTAGAATTTCGCTTTTTTGTTTTTATTTATTCAACAAGAAATCTAAAACTTCTGCTGTAAAATCTTTCGGATTTTCGGCATGTAACCAATGTCCTGCATTTGCAATTTTCTTGATTTCCGCATTTGGAAAACGCTCTTTGATAATCATTTCATCTTCTGGCATAATGTAATTAGAATTTGCACCACCCAAAAATAAAGTTGGACCATCAAATTTGCCTTTTAACAATTCAGAACCAATCATCTCTTGGTAAAATTTCTCCAAAATAGCTAAATTGAATCGAAAAGCATATTTTCCATTATCGGCGTGATACACGTTTTTCAACAAAAATTGTCGCACACCAATTTCAGGAATATATTGTTCTAAAGTCGTTTCTACATCTTTTCGAGTTTCAACTTGATCAAAATTGACAGATTTCAATGCTTTGAAAATTGCATTATGATGAGGTTGATACGCTTTAGGCGCCATATCCGCAACAATCAAATGATCTAATCTATTTTGATGAGTCATTGCAAAATCAATCACAATTCTTCCGCCAAGAGAATGTCCCAACAAATGTGCTTTTTCGATAGAATTTGCATCCATATAATTCACGATATCTTGCGTCATCGCTTCCAAAGAAGAATCTTCGCTATGAAAGCTACGTCCATGATTGCGCAAATCAATCAAATGTGTCGTAAAATATTCACCAAAATGTTTTCCTAATGTGCTCCAATTATCCAATTGCCCGAATAATCCATGAAAAACCAATAAATGTTTTTCACCAGAACCAACAATTTTACTATGTAAGATTTCTGCCATTTTTTACAAATTTGCTAATTCAATTTTACGTAAATACGCTTGTATTGTATTTTCTAAACCTAAATATAGAGCTTCAGAAATTAATGCATGACCAATAGAAACTTCTGCAATTGTTGGAATTTCACGAATAAAATATTCAATATTATCTAAACTCAAATCGTGTCCAGCATTTACAGCCAAGCCGTTTTTGATTGCCAATTTAGCTGTTTCTTTATATGGATTGATTGCTTCAAGATTTCCTAAACCATATTGCGTTGCAAATTCTTCTGTGTACAATTCGATTCGATCTGCACCAGTTTTTGCAGCACTTTCAATTAAAGCAGGATTTGGATCTAAGAAAATAGATGTTCTGATTCCAGCGTCTTTAAAGGTTTTAATTACATCAGTTAAATAATCAAAATGTTTGACTGTATCCCAACCAGCATTTGATGTAATCGCATCTTCTGCATCAGGAACCAAGGTAACTTGTTCTGGTTTTGAGTTTAAAACCAATTCCATAAAACTATCAATCGGTTTTCCTTCAATATTAAATTCAGTTGTTACAACAGGTTTCAAATCGTACACATCTTGGTAACGAATATGACGTTCGTCTGGACGTGGATGAATCGTAATTCCTTGCCCTCCGAATTCCTGAATTTTGATTGCCGCTTCTACAAGATTTGGCGTATTTCCACCACGCGCATTACGAATTGTGGCAATTTTATTTATATTAACACTTAATTTAGTCATGATTTTATATTATAATTTTTTTATATCAGAAAGCGAAATGCTTTGCATAATTTCTAAGTCAAATTTACGACAAGCTGTTAACAAATGATCGAAAATATCGGACTGAATTCTTTCAAATTCCAAATTGCTTGCCGAAGTTGTAAAACAACCAATTTCTAACGGCATTCCAAGCGGCGAAACAGGTAATTGTTTTACGATAATTGGATCATTTTGCGAAACTGTTTTTAAACTTTTTAAATAATGTTCAACATAAATTCTAAAAACACCAATATTGGTTAAGTTTTTACCATTAATATCTAAATCAGAATTTTCAATGTTTTGATTATAGATAGAGATTTCGTGACGTTTTTGTTGAATATAATGATGAATTAAAGTAATATTTTCGAAACGATTTAACATTTCTTCGTTACAAAACTGAAACGAATTTACATTAAACGAAACAGAACGTTTTATTTGACGTGTTCCAGTTGCCAACATCGCCATATGATTGGTTACCTGAGACGATACCAAATCTACAGTAGGAACAGTTGCAATAGATTTATCAAACTTCTCAATTTTCACCAAATTGATGTTAATTTCTTTTACTATTCCTTCAATATCGCCTTTGGAAACGGTAATCCAATCGCCAACTTTTACAATTTTAGAATAGGAGATTTGCAAACCAGAAACAAATCCGAAAATTGCATCACGAAAAATCAATAAAACAGCTGCGGTTAAAGCTCCGAGAACGGTAATAATTGTATTTTTATCAACCGTAAACAAAATCATTATTCCAGAAATAATCGCAAAAAATGTGATAATAAACTTCAACATTTGCCCAAAAGTTCGCACTCCAACTGTTGTATAACTATTTTCTTCGTTGTACACATCAATAATTGTATTGATAACTCGGAAAATAAGTTGCGTAAAAACGATTAATGAAATAAGTTGTGTAATGCGTTGAACAACATGAAAAATATTTCCTTCATTCTTGAACAAAATAACATTCATGCTTAATGCAAAACTGATTGGAACAAGATGAATAGCTGAAAGAAAGACTTTGTTTTTGTACAAAAACTTCAACCAATCGTTTTCGGTGAAATTCTTTAATTTTTTTAGAAGCGGAAGAATAATAACTCTTAGCACAAAATCTATCACAAAAAGAATAGCTATCCAAGTAACAATTTCTAAAAAGGTAAAAAGATTTTCGGATAAATCAATTTTGAAATATTGATTGAAAAAAAATTTTACACCATCAGAAAATTCTTCATAAAAAGATTTATCTTGCATAAGCTGTTAATTGAGTTTAAATAGATTTGTTTGTGCAAAGTTACAGTTTTAAAAATACTAAAATATTGGATAACGATAGTATACTAAATCTTATTAGTGGAATTTTATTGGTTGTTGGTTTGGTCGGAACTGTTTTGCCAGCTTTACCAGGAGCACCTTTGGCATTGGTCGGATTATTGGTTTTTAAATTCAGTAGTGATTGTAGTTACAATTGGGGAACGATAATTATTGCAGGACTTTTTGTGTTATTAGGTGTGCTTTTAGATTATTTATTACCAGCTTACATGACCAAGAAATTAGGTGGAACCAAATACGGGATTTGGGGATCTATTGTAGGATTAATCATCGGATTATTTTTTCCACCAATCGGGTTTATCGTAGGTCCTTTTCTGGGAGCATTATTAGGCGAATTGGTTTTTACTGCGGCTTCGCCTAAAGTTGCATTAAAATCTGCTTTCGGATCTTTTGTCGGATTTATTTTAACAACAGGATATGATGTTATTTTAACATTAATTTTTATAGGAATATTTGTTTATCACTTAATGAATTAGTCAGATTAAATGATTGAAATTAGGTCAATAAAAAATATTTAACTATATTTGCAAAGAATTTAAAGGAATAAATGGAGGAGGGCTGGTTATAGCTCTCTTTTTCGTTGTATATGGATTCAAATAAAGTAAAACAGCTGATAGACGAAGCAATAGCGGAAAATCCGTCATTGTTTCTTATCGATTGGAAAATCACTCCAGATGATAAAATTGTAATTTTAGCAGATGGAGACGAAGGTCTTTCAGTCGAAGAAATTGTAAGAATAAGCCGATATGTAGAGCACAATCTTGATAGAGAAGAATGTGATTTTGCATTAGAGGTTTCCTCTCCTGGTGTAGGAAGTAACCTAACCATGCCACGCCAATTTGTCAAAAATGTAGGAAGAACTTTAGAAGCTACATTAAGCGACAAAGTGATGGAAGGCGAAATTGTAGAAGCCGATGAAGAAGGTGTTACAATTTTTTGGGAAGCGCGCGAACCAAAACCTGTAGGAAAAGGAAAAATTACAGTAGAACACAAAGAAAAAATAAATTACGCTGACATCAAGAAAGCGATTATAAAAGTCACCTTTTAAAAAAATAAAAGTTTAATGGACAATCTTGCATTAATTGAATCTTTTGGAGATTTTAAAGACGATAAGAACATCGACCGTATTACGCTTATGGCAATCTTAGAAGATACCCTGAAAAGTGTTTTGAAAAAGAAATATGGTACAGATGATAACTTTGATATTATTGTAAATCCTGATAAAGGAGACTTAGAGATTTGGCACAACCGTATCGTTGTAGAAGACGGTTTTTCAGAAGACGACGCAACAGATATCGAATTATCTGAAGCACGTAAAATTGAGCCAGATTTTGAAGTAGGTGAAGAAGTATCGGAAAAAATTCCGATCGAAGCATTAGGTCGTCGTGCAATTTTAACTTTACGCCAAACATTGGTGTCTAAAGTAATGGAGCATGATAATTCTAATTTATACGAAAAATTTAAAGGTTTAATCGGAGAAGTAGTTACGGGAGAAATCCATTATGTACGTCACAAACAAGTGATTATAATGGATGACGAACAAAACGAAATGATTTTACCAAAAGAAAATCAAATACCATCAGATTTTTTCAGAAAAGGAGATACATTACGTGCTGTTGTAGATGACGTAAAATTGAGAGGAGCAAAACCTCAAATTATTTTATCTAGAACATCACCAAAATTTTTAGAGAAATTATTTGAACAAGAAATTCCAGAGATTTTAGACGGATTAATTACAATCAAAAATGTAGTTCGTATCCCTGGAGATAAAGCAAAAGTAGCAGTAGAATCTTACGACGATCGTATCGATCCAGTAGGAGCTTGTGTTGGAATGAAAGGATCTCGTATCCATTCAATTGTACGCGAATTACGTAACGAGAATATCGATGTAATCAACTACACAAACAACATGAGTTTGTTTATTCAACGCGCTTTAAGCCCAGCTAAAATTTCGAATATCGAAATTAATGAAGAAGAAAACAAAGCCTTAGTTTACGTAAATGCAGACGAAGTTTCGAAAGCAATTGGTAAAGGAGGTTACAATGTTCGTTTAGCTTCTAAATTAGTTGGAATGGAAATTGATATTTTCAGAGAAGGCGCCCAAGACGAAGACGTAGAATTATCAGAATTCTCAGATGAAATCGATGCATGGGTAATCGAAGCATTCAGTGCTATCGGGCTAGATACTGCCAAAAGTATTTTAGAACAAGATGTTGATGACTTAATCAAGCGTACGGATTTAGAAGAAGAGACAATCTTAGACGTTATCCGTGTCTTAAAAGAAGAGTTTGAAGATTAATTCATACTCAAGTCATAAACAATTCATACATTTGCAAACATTAAAATAAGAGATTAGCTTCATATGTCGGAAACAATAAGATTAAGTAAAGTATTAAAAGAATTAAATATATCAATAGATAGAGCTGTTGACTTTTTAGAAGGGAAAGGTAAAACTGTAGAGAAAAATCCGAACTCTAAAATCGATGTGCCAACTTACGATATTTTAGTTAATGAGTTCCGATCTGATGCTAAACAAAAGCAAGCTTCCGGTGAAGTAGTCATTAACAAAATTTCAGATATCAAAGCCGCTGAGAAAAAAGAAGCAGAAGCAAAAGCTGCAACTGAAAAACCAGTAGAAAAGAAACCTGAAATCATTGAAACGACGAAAGTTGAATTGGAAGGACCAAAGACTGTTGGAAAAATAGACTTAGATGCTTTGAAACCTAAAGCCAAAGTAGAAAAAACTGCGGTAAAAGAAGAGGTGAAGAAAGAAGAAATCAAGAAAGAGGAAGCACCAAAAGCTGAACCTAAAACTGAATCAAAAGAGGAACCGAAAGGACCGAAAGTGATAAAAGTTATTGATCTTGATAAAATAAATAATACAGGTAAACCTAAAAAGCAAGATTCTCCAGCTCCTAAAAAAGAGCAAGCAGAACCTAAAAAGGCGGAAGCACCTAAGGCGGAAGTTAAAAAAGAGGTGAAGAAAGAAGAACCTAAAAAGGTGGAAGAGGTTAAAAAGCCTGAAATAAAAACGGAAGCGAAGCCTGAAGTGAAGAAAGAAGAAATTGAAGAAGTAGCAGCAGTTGAACCTCAAAAAATTGAAACTGTCTACACAAAATTAGATGGACCTAATTTTACAGGTGCAAAGATTGACTTATCTAAATTTGATAAGAAAAAAACTGACGATAAAAAAGGGAATCAAAAAGGTGCTAATAACGCTGCTGACAAGAAAAAGCGCAAACGTATCCAGAAAAACGTTAAACCAGAAGATGTAGCAAAAGCTGGAGAAAACGGAGGAAACAATAACAATCGTCAAGGTGGTAACAACAACCACGGAGGAGGAAATAATAATAACCGCCAAGGTGGTAATAACAACCACGGAGGAGGAAATAATAACAACCGTCAAGGAGGTCAAGGACAAGGAGGTAATCGCCCAGGTGGACAAGGTGGTAATCGTCAAGGTGGTGGAAACTTTAGAGGTGGAAACAACCGTGGACCAAGAGTTCCTCAAGTAGAACTTTCTGACGAAGATGTTAAAAAACAAATTAAAGACACTTTAGATAAACTTACTAATAAAGGAAAAGGATCTAAAGGGGCTAAACACAGAAGAGACAAACGTAAAGAGCGTCGTGAGTTTGCTGAGCAAGAGCAAGAAGCAATAGACATGGACAAAACTTTACATGTAACAGAATTTGTAACGGTTAACGAATTAGCTTCTTTAATGGATGTTTCTGTTACAGAAGTTATATCTGCATGTATGTCATTGGGAATCATGGTTACCATGAACCAACGTCTAGAAGCGGATACAATTCAATTAGTTGCAGATGATTTCGGATTCGAAGCAGTATTTGCTAATGCTGAAGAAGAAATCTCAACTGAAGAAGAAGAAATCGATAACGAAGAAGATTTAGTAACTCGTGCGCCAATCGTAACTGTAATGGGACACGTGGACCATGGTAAAACATCTTTATTAGATTATATTCGTAAAGCAAACGTAATTGCTGGTGAGTCTGGAGGTATTACACAACACATTGGTGCGTATAACGTAACATTGCCAAGTGGTAAGCGTGTAGCGTTCTTAGATACACCAGGTCACGAGGCCTTTACAGCGATGCGTGCTCGTGGTGCTCAAGTAACGGATATTGCAATTATTGTAATTGCGGCCGATGATCAAATCATGCCACAAACACGTGAAGCAATTTCTCATGCTCAAGCAGCTGGAGTACCAATGGTATTCGCTATCAATAAAGTTGATAAACCAGCAGCTAACCCAGAAAAAGTAAAAGAGCAATTAGCTCAAATGAACTTATTAGTTGAAGACTGGGGTGGTACTTACCAATCTCAAGAAATCTCGGCTAAATCTGGTTTAGGAGTAGAAGATTTATTAGAAAAAGTATTATTAGAAGCTGAGGTATTAGACCTTAAAGCGAATCCAAAACGTAAAGCATCTGGTACAGTTGTAGAAGCTGCATTAGACAAAGGACGTGGATATGTTTCGACAATTATCGTACAAACAGGTACATTACACATCGGAGATTATGTATTAGCAGGATCTCACCATGGTAAAGTTCGTGCAATGTTAGATGAGCGTGGGAACAATATCAAAGTTGCTGGACCATCAACACCAGTTACAATATTAGGATTAGCGGGTGCGCCAACAGCAGGTGATAAGTTCAAAGTTTACGAAGATGAACGCGAAGCGAAACAAATTGCAACTCGTAGAGATCAATTACAACGTGAGCAAACTATTCGTACACAAAAACATATTACGCTTGATGAGATTGGACGTCGTATCGCTTTAGGAGATTTCAAAGAGTTGAATATTATCTTGAAAGGGGACGTGGATGGTTCTGTAGAAGCATTAACAGACTCTTTACAAAAACTTTCGACAGAAGAAATTATTGTTAACATCTTACACAAAGGAGTTGGACAAATTACAGAATCTGACGTATTATTAGCTTCTGCTTCAGATGCGATTATTATCGGATTTAATGTTCGTCCTGGTGGATCTGCTCGTGATATTGCAGAAAAAGAAGAAGTTGAAATTAGAACTTACTCAATTATCTATGCTGCGATCGAAGAGATCAAAGAAGCGATGGAAGGTATGTTATCTCCAGAGTTGAAAGAGCAAGTAACAGGTAATATTGAGGTACGTGAAACATTCAAAGTAACGAAAGTTGGTACTATTGCTGGATGTATGGTGTTAGACGGTAAAGTTTACAGAAACTCTAGTATTCGTATCATTCGTGACGGAGTTGTGATCCACGATGGTGAATTAGCTTCATTGAAACGTTTCAAAGATGACGTGAAAGAAGTTAGTAAAGGTTACGAATGTGGTCTTAACATCAAAAACTTCAACGATATTCAAGTAGGTGACATTATCGAAGCTTACGAAACTGTAGAGGTTAAAAAGAAATTGAAATAATCAATTCTCAACAAATATTTTAAAAGGAGCTCAATTTGAGCTCCTTTTTTTATGAAATTTTATTTAATAAAAATCAATACTCTACTTGTTATATAGAATTATATTCTATTATTAATCTTATTTTTAGAATAGAATCTCTATTTAATATTAATTTAAAGTTTTCTTTTATTTTATTTAAAAACGAGTTGTTTTATATTCTATAAAGTCTATAAATTTGCTAGACTTTTAAAATTGTAAATATGAACAAGAAATTATACTCACTCAAAAAAATATTTTTTCTAACTGCTCTTTTCGGTGGAACATTTTTATTCGCTCAAACTAAAGTCACAGGTACGGTTGAAGATGTAAATGGACCAATCGATCAAGCAACGGTTAATGTAAAAGGAACAAATATCACGACGATAACAGATGCAGATGGTTTATATCAACTAACGTTAGAACCAGGGAAGTATGAAATTATTGTTTCAAAAATAGGTGAGCCAACTACGACGCAAACGATTAATGTGCTTGATGAAAATGAAGTTTCTTTAGATTTCTTTTTACAATCAATCAATTCAGAGACTGATCTTAGCGAAGTTGTTTTAATTGGTTCGCGCGCAGTGGGACGTACACAATTAGACTCTTCAACCCCAGTTGATGTGATAGATATAAAAGAGGTTACAAAAGATGTAGGACAAGTTTCGTTGAATCAAATCTTAAATTATGTTGCGCCATCTTTTAGTTCGAATACGCAAGTTATTTCTGATGGAACAGATCATATAGATCCTGCTTCTTTGCGTGGTTTAGGACCAGATCAAGTATTAGTTTTAATTAACGGAAAGCGTCGTCATACAACATCATTGGTTAATATTAATGGGTCGTTTGGTAAAGGTTCTGTTGGTACAGATTTGAATGCAATTCCTACTTCTGCGATTAAACGAATTGAAATTCTTCGAGATGGAGCCGCGGCTCAATATGGTTCTGATGCGATTGCAGGTGTGATTAATATTGTGTTGGAAGATTCGACAGATAAACTACGTGCGTCAATTTCGTATGGAGGAAATCTTTCTAAAAATGCAGAAGATAATTTTGATGGTGAAACTTTTCAAGCGAATGTGAATTATGGTGTAAAAGTGGGAGAAAAAGGAGGGTTTGTAAGTGTTGCAGGATCCTACGACAAGCGTCAACCATTCAATCGTCAAAAAGAATTTACAGGAACAATTTTTTCAGATTATAATCGACCAGATTTATATCCAAATCCAACTGGAAAAGATATTACAGATGAGGAATTAGCACGTCGTGGAGAAACGCGAGCAGATTATGTTTCGCGCATTGGCCAATCAAAAAATGAAGGAGGTGCAATTTTTATTAATTCACTTTTTCCAATTTCAGATAAAACCGAAATTTATGCATTTGGCGGATTAAATTATCGTTTGGGTGAATCGGCGGCTTTTCGTCGTCAGCCTGCTCAGTTACATCAAACAGTAGCATCAATTTATCCAAATGGATTTTTACCATTGATTCAAACCAATAATTACGATCGCTCTTTAGCAGCGGGAATTCGTAGTGAAATTAACGGTTGGAAAGTTGATTTTTCGAACACATACGGAAATAATACCATCGATTTTGGTGTAAAAAATACAGTTAACGCATCGATGAAAGAATCTTCACCAACATCTTTTGAAGCTGGTGGATATCGTTTTACGCAGAATACAACCAACCTAGATTTTACGCGTTTTTTTGATGATGTTTTAGCTGGAATTAATGTCGCTTTTGGTGCAGAATTTCGTTATGAAAATTATCAAATTGTAGGAGGTGAAGAATCATCTTATGCGAATTATGGTAAAGTTCGTCAAATTGGCGTAGACGGAAATGGAAAGCCAATCTATGTACAAGATTTTAATGGAAATATCAATACATTATTCGCTGCAAATGGTACTGCTTTAGCAGGTGGAGCGCAAGCTTTTCCGGGATTTTTACCAGCGAATGAAGTCAATGCGAATCGTCATTCTGTTGCTGCGTATTTAGATACTGAATTTAATTTTACGAAAGATTTCTTAGTAGCTGCAGCGTTACGTTATGAAGATTATTCAGATTTTGGTTCAACATTAAATGGAAAAATTTCGACTCGATATAAATTAGGAAACTATGTGTTGAGAGCCGCAGCAAGTACAGGATTTAGAGCACCATCTTTGCATCAATTATATTTTAGTGCAACATCAAGTTTATTCTTAGATGGAGCAATTTCTAACTCAGGAACTTTTACAAATGATAGTCGCGCTGCGAAATTATTAGGAATTCCACAATTGAACGAAGAAAAATCTAAATCAGTTTCGGCTGGAGCAACTGCAAATTGGGGAAAATTCAAATTGAGTGTTGACGGATATTTCATTAGAATTGATGACCGAATCATTTACACAGGATCTTTCACAGGAAGCAATGCAGCAAATGCATCAGCTCAAGACAAAGAGATTTACGAATTATTGCAACAAGCAAATGCAACTTCGGCTCGTTTCTTCGCAAATGCAATTGATACTGAAACCAAAGGAATAGATGTTGTTCTGACGTATCAAGATCGTTTAGGCGCAGGAAAATTACGTGGAGATTTATCGGCGACTTTTAGTAAAACAAATGTTGTGGGCGACGTTCATGCTTCGGATTTATTAAAAGGAAAAGAGTCTACTTATTTTGATCGTTCAAGTCGTATTTATTTAGAATCAGCTATTCCTCGTACAAAAATCAATTTATCCTTGAATTATTCATTGGATAAATGGAATGTTTACTTAAGAAACGTGTATTTTGGAGAAGTTGATGCAGCGACAAATACTGTGGCAGATTCACAGACATTTAGCGGGAAAGTTGTAACAGATTTGAGTTTTGGTTATGCTTTCAACAAAAATATTTCGTTAACAATCGGTGCAAATAATTTGTTTGATATCTATCCTGATGAAACGAAAATTGGAGGAAATAGAGGAGCAGGATATTTCGTGTATTCACGTACTGGACAACAATTCGGAACTGGAGGACGTTTTGCTTTCGCTCGTTTATCATTAAGTTTATAATTTAAATAGTTATATGTTTTACCAAATCTTTGTCGTAATTGATGAAGGTTTGGTATTTTTGTTTAAATCGATTTTATGAAAAAAATATCATTTATTATAGTTTCATTCTTCGCGATTATTCAGTTGAATGCGCAAGAATCTTACAAAAATGGAGCTGTTGTAACAGCTCATCCCGAAGCTTCAAAAGTTGGAGTTGAAATTCTAAAAAAAGGTGGAAATGCGATTGATGCTGCTATTGCAGTTCAGTTTGCGTTGGCGGTTGTTTATCCAAATGCAGGAAATATTGGTGGCGGTGGATTTTTGGTTTATCGTGATGCAAAAGGAAAAACAGATGCGTTAGATTATCGTGAAAAAGCACCTTTAAAAGCGAGTGAAGATATGTATTGGGACAAAAACGGCAATGCAATTACTGATCTTAGTTTGTATGGACAATTTGCTGCAGGAGTACCTGGAACAGTCGATGGAATGGTGAAAGCGCACGAAAAATATGGGAAATTAAATTGGAAAGAATTAGTTCAGCCGGCTATTAGTTTAGCTCAAAAAGGATTTAAAATTACAAAGCAGCAAGCGAACGAATTGACAAATAAGCACAATGATTTTGTAAAATATAATTCAAAAACGAATGCTTTAACGTCTAAATCATCTTGGAAAGAAGGCGATTTATTAATTCAAAAAGAATTAGCAAATACATTAAAATTAATTCAGAAAAAAGGTCGAGCTGGTTTTTATGAAGGAAAAACGGCTGATTTAATAGTGAAAGAAATGAAACGTGGAAACGGAATTATTTCTCACGAAGATTTAAAACAATATCAATCGGTTTGGAGAACGCCAGTTTCGGGAAATTATAAAGGTCTTAAAGTAATTTCGATGCCGCCGCCTTCAAGTGGGGGAATTGCATTGGTTTCGTTATTTCAATCAATCGAAGATTATCCAATCAACAAATGGGGATTTCAAGCAGATTCTACAATTCAAGTGATGGTAGAAGCAGAGCGTCGCGTTTATGCTGATCGCGCAGAGCATTTAGGTGATCCAGATTTTATAAAAGTTCCGCAAAAACAATTGTTGGATAAAAGTTATAATGTAAGTCGAATGAAAGATTTTTCATTTGATAAAGCAACACCAAGTTCAGCAATTAAAGCGGGAAAAATAATTGGTAAAGAATCAATGGAAACAACGCATTATGTAATTGTTGACAAAGATGGAAATGCGGCTTCTGTAACGACTACTTTGAATAATTCCTATGGATCTTTGGTTGTAGTAGAAGGTGCAGGATTTTTGTTGAATGATGAAATGGATGATTTTTCTGTAAAACCAGGTACACCAAATTTGTATGGTTTGGTTGGAGGAAAAGCCAATGCGATAGAGCCTTCGAAAAGAATGTTAAGTTCGATGACGCCTTCGATTTTAGAGAAAGATGGTAAATTGTTTATGGTTGTGGGAACACCAGGTGGTTCTACAATTATTACCTCTGTTTTTCAAGCAATTTTGAATGTTGTTGATTTCGGAATGACGATGCAAGAAGCTGTTGCAGCACCAAGATTTCATCATCAATGGTTACCAGATCAAATCGATTATGAACCAAATGCAATTTCAGAAAACGTTCGCGAATCTTTAAAACAAAAAGGTTATACATTAAAAGAGCGTAAACCTTACGGACGTGTAGAAGGAATTTTAGTCAATACTGACGGAACATACCAAGCTGGTGCAGACCCAAGAGGAGATGACAAAGCGGTGGGATATTAATAAAATAAAAAGGCTATTCAAATTTTGAATAGCCTTTTCTATATTTAAGATAAAACGTCTTTAATTTCTTGATTTTTATCAAACTGCGCTTTTGCGAAAGGACATAAAGGAATTACTTTTATATTATTATTTCTTGTCCATTCAACCAAGGCTAATAAAGCTTTTTTTCCTAAACCTTGTCCGCCATAAGCTTCGTCAACTTCTGTATGATCGATAATCATTTTATCATCACCAGCCCAAACATATGTCATTTCTCCTGCTTTTTTTTCGCCATCTAAAACGACAAAAGCTCCATTTTTTTTATCATCAATTTGTTTAATTTCCATCAGTTTTATTTTTGAAGTTGTTTATTAATCTTCTAAAGTACCAAATTTTCCGTTATTAAAATCCTCAAAAGCTTCGCGAATTTGCTCTTGTGTATTCATCACAAAAGGACCATAAGAAGCGATTGGTTCATTTAGAGGTTCTCCACTCAAAATTAGTACAATGCTATTTTCAGTTGCTTCAATTGAGAAATCTTCGCCTTCGTTTGTAAACAATAATAAGTGATCAGTTGGGACAATTTCTTGGTTGTTCACTTTTACTTCTCCATCAATAACTAATAAAACGGTATTGTAATTTGCAGGAAAACTGAAATTCGCTTTTCCACCTTCATTCAATTTTGCATTCAGCATATTAACAGGAGAAAATGTTGATGCAGCACCTTTTGTTTGGTTATATTCACCAGCAATAACTTCGATAAAACCATTTTCAACTTCTACAGTTGGAATATCTTTATGTTCAATTGCTTGATATTTTGGTGCGCTCATTTTGTCTTTTGCAGGAAGGTTTACCCATAATTGAACCATTTGAAAAATTCCACCTTGTTTATAAAATTCTTCTGCATGATATTCTTTGTGTAAAACACCAGAAGCTGCTGTCATCCATTGTACATCTCCTTGATGAATTGTTCCTCCTCCACCAGAACTATCATGATGAGAAACGCTTCCTTCATAAGCAATAGTTACAGTTTCGAAACCACGGTGTGGATGCACGCCAACACCTTTTGGTTTGTCTGTTGCTGGAAAATTGAATTTAGAATTGTAATCTAACATAATAAATGGATCCATTCTTTTCATATCTAAATGATAACCACTTGGAATAAAATTGTGAACTCTAAACCCATCTCCAACGAAGTGAGGTTCTCTTGGAGCGATAACTATTTCTATATTTTTTGTATTCATAATGATTTTTTTATATGTTTTTATTTTTGTTATACAAATTTACGAAGCTAAATAGTTGATTATATTGATGTAGGTTAAGAAGTTTTAATTGAATAAGTTAACATATATCAATGGTTTGTATGATCTGTTAAATTTAAATAGTTCTAAAATATAGATGAACGATGTTTGTCTAATTATTGTTTTTTTTATATTTGGTTGTATCTATCTAACAAAATAAATAAAAATGAAAAAAAATTCAATAGTTTTAGGTGTATTTGCATTAGTTACATTAGGATCTTGTAAAAATGAAACACCTCAAGAAAAAGCGCAAAAAGAGTCACAGAAAGCTTTAGACAAAGCGTATGATGCAAACGAAGCAAATCAAGTTGCGACAAAGCTGTAGTAAAATCAGATATTGCAACAGTTATTTATACAGATATTGCTGCCGCAAATGCTGCTGTTGCTAAAATTCCGATGCCTGCATTGTTAAATGATAAAGCTAAAAAATTAGCAAGTGATTTGGGTAAAGCGTTGATTGATAGTATTAATGTAAAAGACGCAAAAGAAATAGAGAAATCTGAAAAGAAAATTACTGATTTGAAAAATGATGTTGAAAAAGCTTATCAAGACAGTAAAATAAATGTTGAGGATCGTGATGCAATCAAAACATATATCGAAGATTGTGTAAGAGCTGCAGTAGCTACTGTTGTAGCTATACATTCTTAATATTCTTTTTATAGAAGTATAAAGCCCACCTCAATTGAGGTGGGTTTAGTTATATATAATAAATTCTCATCAACCATATTAGGAAGTGTAACCTTTAGCAAAGGCTCTTCTTCCATGGCACGTTTTGTCGAAAAGATAGCTTCATCGTTTCATTCACATCCCAATGTATATTGATTTTAAACTGTTTTCAGCATCAGAATTTTATTCAACTGTTTATTTCAGGTCTATGAGATCACAATTAAACAAATAAATTAGTCAAGTAGTTTTTCTATAAATTCATTATTCTGAATTCTAATTTTTATAAAATTATCGCTATTAATTAAAAAATCTAAATATTTTTTAATAAGTATATCGCCGTATGATTTTTTAATTTTATTGATTAAATCAAGTTCCATATCTTTTTGAGAAGAATAACTGTAGAGATAAGCTAAACGTTTAAGTAAATTTATTAAGAAGGTATTTTTGTTAAATAAAAAGAGTTGATCAAAATAACATAAAATTATTTCAGCTGGAACATAATTACTTATTACATCGATCATTTTTTTATACTCCTTTTCAGCATCTAATATCTTAAAATATAAATCAATACAATCATCTGATTCGTAAAAATTTATTTTAAGATTAGTAAGTGTTTTCGTTCTGAATTTTTTAAACTTTTCTTCTTCATTTAAATGATTTTTTATAAAAAGAAAATCTTCTAATGATGGATTGTAAGGGAATTTTAAAAGTTTTATTTCTGTATATTTAGGCAAATCATTTGTCTGTTTATAAAGTTTTTCTAGAATATTGTAATAAGGGTAGTTGTATTTTTCTTTAGAATTGTTTGAAATAATATCTTTACAATAAGCTTCTACAGCAATATGGTCAGTTTTCATTAGTTCTTCTAAAATCATTAAATTATAGTCATTTTGATAAATTGATGGTTTGAAATAATCTTTTATTTCTGTAAACAACTCTGTCTCTATCATGATTTGTAGAAAGAATGTCTGAATCTCTATGTTATAATTTATATTTTCTTTATGCCATTTTTTTAGGTAATTTAGAAGGTGTTGTCCGATAATTTTTTTTCTCTCTGTAGTCGCTTGATAATATATTTCTTTATTTATTTCAAAATCATTTACAGTTATATTATCCATATTAAGGAAGTTGCTCCAATGATCAAGTACAACGTTTTTCCATTGTTCTTCTACTGCTATTTTATTGATCCTAAAAGCATATTTTTCTATAATAGCGTAAACATATTTTTCTAATCTTTTACTTGTTGTACCCGAGTTAAAATGAAAAGAAAGTAATAAATCACATATTCTTATAATTAGTGGTTTTACGATTTCTGTCGTCTTAATAATGCAATCTATATAAGCAAATACAGGTTCAAGAGCAATTTGTAGTAAATCGATTATCTTTTTTACTTCGGATATTTCTACTTTCCTTTTTTTACCTATTATTGAGGTTATTGTATCTTTTATTAATTGTTCTACTTCATCAAGAGAATACTCTTTTTGTTTTTGAGAAAATGATAACATGAAATATTGTTCAGCTTCTCTATTTGTATTAAAAAAATCAAGTAACCATTTTCTTAAATCTTCTTCTTCAATTAGTTTAAGTAAAGTTTCGCTCTCTTTTTCTTTTTTTATGCGAGTTTTTTTAACAGGTTTTAAAGAGGTAAGTTTTACGATTTCTTCTAGCATTTTTTTTTGATGAATACACCAAGATTCGTTACTTCCACAATCACAAGAATGGGAAGTAACTTCTTTATTTTTGATTACTATATTTACATCGTAACTATTCGACTGGTCATCTACAAAAGCAATAAAGTTCCCTTTTTTTTCTTCTTCTAATTCTCTAATTTCGAGTTTTTTAATATCTCTTTTGTTTTGAGAAGAAATTAATTTGAGTAAATTTTCAATAGTATTCATAAGCTTTTATAATAAATTTTCATCAACCATATTAGGAAGTGTAACCTTTAGCAAAGGTTCTTCTTCCATAGCGCGTTTAATCGCAAAAATAGCTTCGTCATTTCTTGCCCAAGAACGTCGAGCAATTCCATTGTTCACATCCCAATGTAACATTGATTTTAAACGGTTTTCAGCATCTGAAGATCCATCTAACAGCATACCAAAACCACCGTTGATTACTTCGCCCCAACCAACGCCACCACCGTTGTGAATAGAAACCCAAGTTGCGCCACGGAAACTATCCCCAATAACATTATGAATCGCCATATCAGCTGTAAATTTTGAACCATCATAAATGTTAGACGTTTCGCGAAAAGGAGAATCTGTTCCCGAAACATCATGATGATCACGACCTAAAACAACTGGCTCTATTTCGCCTTTCGCAATTGCATCGTTAAAGGCTTTCGCAATTTTGATTCGTCCTTCTGCATCTGCATATAAAATTCGAGCTTGCGATCCAACAACCAATTTATTTTCTTGCGCACCTTTTATCCACGTAATATTATCTTGCATCTGTTGTTGAATTTCAGCAGGAGAATGTTGCATAATCTTTTCTAAAACTTGACAAGCGATTTCGTCGGTTTTTAGTAAATCTTCTGGTTTTCCAGAAGTACAGACCCAACGGAATGGTCCAAATCCGTAATCGAAACACATTGGACCCATAATATCTTGTACATACGAAGGATATTTGAAATCGATTCCGTTTTCTGCCATAACATCCGCTCCAGCACGAGAAGCTTCTAATAAAAAGGCATTTCCATAATCAAAAAAATACGTTCCTTTTGCAGTATGTTTATTAACCGCAGCAGCATGACGACGAAGAGATTCTTGGACTTTTTCTTTGAATAACTCTGGGTTTTCGGCCATCATTTGATTTGATTCTTCTAATGTTAATCCAACCGGATAATAACCACCAGCCCAAGGATTATGCAAAGAAGTTTGATCTGATCCTAAATCAATATAAACGTTTTCTTGGTCAAATTTTTCCCAAACATCCACCACATTTCCGTCATAAGCAATCGAAACAACTTCTTTATCTGCTTTAGCTTTTTTTACACGAGCGACTAATTCATCCAAGTCTGAAATTACTTCGTCCACCCAACCTTGTTCGTGGCGTTTCCAAGTCGCTGCTGGATTAACTTCTGCAGTAACAGATACCACTCCTGCAATATTTCCTGCTTTTGGTTGAGCTCCAGACATTCCGCCTAAACCAGCCGTAACAAATAATTTTCCTGCTGTTCCTTTATCATCAATTTTACGACAACCATTTAATACGGTTATCGTAGTACCATGTACAATTCCTTGCGGACCAATATACATGTAACTTCCTGCCGTCATTTGTCCGTATTGAGAAACGCCTAATGCATTCATTTTTTCCCAATCATCAGGTTGCGAATAATTAGGAATGACCATTCCATTCGTAACGACAACACGAGGCGCATTTTTGTGTGAAGGAAACAATCCCATTGGATGACCAGAATACATGACCAATGTTTGTTCGTCTGTCATTTCAGACAAATATTTCATTGTTAACAGATATTGTGCCCAGTTCTGAAAAACAGCACCATTTCCTCCGTAAGTAATCAATTCTTCTGGGTGTTGTGCAACTGCATGATCCAAGTTGTTTTGAATCATTAATTGAATTGCTTTTGCTTGTTCCGAATTTCCTGGATAATCTGTAATAGGCCGTGCGAAAATTTTATAATTAGGCATCAAACGATACATGTAAATTCGACCAAAATCTTCTAATTCTTGTTTAAATTCTGGAATTAATTCAGCATGATGAATAGGCTCGAAATAGCGTAAAGCATTTTTAAGTGCTAATTTTTTTTCTTCCTTAGATAATATTTCTTTACGCTTTGGTGCGTGACTGACATTTGGATTTCTGTCTTTTTTTTGAGGTAAAACAGAAGGAATACCTTGTTTTATTTGTTCTTGAAAAGTCATTTTTTTGCGTGTTTTTATGTTTTGCGTTAAACGTTATAAGTTTTACGATTTTTTGTTGTTATTCTGAACTTGTCGAGGAATCTCTAAAAGTTATGCGAAGTTGAAATGAATTCAATTTGACTAATCGTTAAACCTTCCTGAACTTGTTTCAGGAAACATTATATTTTTTAAATTCCTCTATTTATTGGAATGACATTTACTTGATTGTCGTAGTTTTTATCGTCCCCTGAGCATGTCAAAGAGTCTTCTGTATATACTAGTTTCCCATATTATTAATAGTTTATCCTTCGACAAATTCTGGATAAAAAGGATAATTTAGAAACTTAATATTAATTTTTTGAAATCATCTGTTTGTAATAAATCGATGATATTATTGATGTCATCTCCAATCAAACGATCGTCTTCTAATTTAGGACAAACCGAACGAACTTTTGCAAAAACTTCTTCTAAGAAAGCACTTGTTTTACGAGGTCTTCTAAACTCTAAACCTTGACAAGCATACATTAACTCAATTGCTAAAATACGTTCTACATTATCTAAAACTTGATTGAATTTTCGCCCAGAAATACTTCCCATCGAAACGTGATCTTCTTGTCCCAAAGAAGTCGGAATACTATCTGCCGATGCAGGGAAACACAACGTTTTGTTTTCTGTACAAAGTGCTGCTGAGGTATATTGAGGTATCATGAAACCAGAATTTAAACCAGAGCTTTCTGTTAACAATTTTGGTAAACCATATTTTCCTTCGATCAATAAATATTGACGACGATCCGAAATATTTCCTAATTCAGATGCTGCAATTGTAGCGTAATCTAATACCATAGCTAATGGTTGTCCGTGGAAGTTTCCACCAGAAATGGCTTCTTCGTCCGAAACAACAATTGGATTATCTGTTACAGAATTTAATTCGATTTCTGCTAATTCTTGTAAATGGAAAAATGCATTTCGTGATGCGCCATGAACTTGAGGCATACAACGCAATGAATATGGATCTTGTACACGACCACATTCTGCATGAGAGAAAGCAATTTCAGAACCTTTCAATAAATTTCGCATACGTTCTGCAACCAATAAAGTTCCTTTGAATGGACGAACTTGATGTAATTCTTCTTCGAATGGGCGAGGAGAACCTTCGTATGCTTCTAATGATAAAGCACCCGCAACGTCAGCTAAATTCAATAAATATTCGAATTTTTCTAATCCGTTTAAGGCATGAGATAAAATGAATTGTGTTCCATTGATTAATCCTAAACCTTCTTTTGCAGAAAGATGTAAAGGTTGTAAATTATGTTTAGCCAAAGCTTCTTTTGTCGAAACAATTGTATCGCCATCCCAAACTTTTCCTTCACCAATTAATGGTAAAAATAAATGTGATAATGGCGCTAAATCTCCAGATGCTCCAACAGATCCTTTTTCAGGAACGACCGGAATAATATCTTTTTCGACCATTAGTAAAATTCGTTCCACCACATCTAAAGTCACACCAGAATATCCTTTTGATAAAGCATGTGCTTTTGCAATTAACATGGTTTTAGAAATTTCTTTCTTGATTGGATTCCCAACACCAACCGCATGACTGATCAATAAATTATGTTGAAGTTGACGCGTTTCTTCTTCAGAAATTTTAGTATCGCAAAGTGGTCCAAAACCAGTATTAATTCCATAAACTGTTTGTCCAGAAGCAACTATTTTAGCAACGTTTTGTTGCGATTTTAAGATTTGTTGTTTACTCGCTTCATTAAGTTCAATTTCGATGTTTCCTTCTTTGATTCCTTTGTAATCCTCAAACGAAAGAAAATCGATACCGTAAGTTTTCTTGATCATTTTTTCGAATTTGTGATACTTCAAAGATAATCTTTTCATTGATTTGATAAAAGATAGAAATCATTTCAGATGTAATAAATTGAGATTTGATAAGGTTTTATAACACTATCTTTTATAAATTTGCTAAAATTTTTATGTAATGTGTGATAAACATCTTCATGACGAAATGGGGGACGACCATATTTCAGCAAACTTAGAAACGCCTTTGAGAGCTGATGCCTTTGAGTTGTCTGCTGAAGAAAAAGTGGAAAAGATAGAAGCGGATTTCCGTAACATCATGGAAACTTTAGGCTTAGATTTAACAGATGATAGTTTGAAAGGAACGCCAAAACGTGTTGCGAAAATGTTCGTAAAAGAGATTTTTGGTGGTTTATTGCCAGAGCGTAAGCCTGGAATGTCAACTTTCGAAAATAAATATAACTACAATCAAATGTTGGTTGAAAAAGATATCGTGGTTTATTCGACTTGCGAGCATCACTTTTTACCAATTGTTGGACGTGCACATGTTGGTTACATCTCGAAAGGGAAAGTAATCGGATTGTCTAAAATGAATCGTATTGTAGAATATTATGCAAAACGTCCACAAGTACAAGAGCGTTTGACAATGCAAATTGTGAAAGCAATGCAAGATGCTTTGGGGACAGACGATGTAGCATGTATTATTGATGCGAAACATTTGTGTGTGAATTCGCGCGGAATCAAAGACATCGAATCAAGTACAGTAACTGCTGAATTTGGTGGAGCTTTTAAAGAAAGTGAGCAATTAAGAAAAGAGTTTATTTCGTATATCGGAATGAAAACTCCTTTCAATGTTTAAAACTATAAATCCTATAAAATGGTAAAAGAAAATCAATTAAAATTACATAATTCCTTAACGGGACAGAAAGAAACATTCGAACCAATCAATCAAGATAATGTTGGAATGTATGTTTGTGGTCCAACGGTTTACAGTAATGTGCATTTAGGAAATGTACGTACATTTATGTCGTTTGATATGATTTATCGTTACCTAAAATTTTTGGGTTACAAAGTGCGTTACGTTCGTAATATTACTGATGCGGGACATTTAACAGATGACGGAAATGTAGAAAATGATCGTTTTGTAAAACAATCAAAATTAGAGAAATTAGAACCAATGGAAATCGTGCAAAAGTACACGGTAGATTTTCATCAAGTTTTAGAAAAATTTAATTTACTACCTCCAACAATCGAACCTACAGCAACAGGACATATTTTAGAACAAATTGCTTTAACAGAAAAATTAATCGATTTAGGTTTAGCTTACGAGGTAAACGGATCAGTTTATTTTGATGTAGAAGCATACAACAAAAAAGGACTTAATTATGGTGAGTTAAGTAACCGTAATATCGAAGAGTTAATCAATAACACAAGAGATTTAGATGGGCAAGGAGAGAAGAAAAACCCAGTGGATTTTGCACTTTGGAAAAATGCTTCGCCTGCTCACATCATGCGTTGGGCTTCACCTTGGGGAGATGGTTTTCCTGGTTGGCACTTAGAATGTACAGTGATGAGTACAAAATATCTTGGAGATTATTTCGATATTCATGGAGGTGGAATGGATCTTAAATTCCCTCACCACGAATGTGAAATTGCGCAAGCAAAAGGTTCTAATGGTCACGAACCAGTAAAATATTGGATGCATGCAAATATGTTGACGATGAATGGTCAGCGTATGAGCAAATCGACTGGAAATTACATTTTGCCAATGCAATTAGTGAATGGTGAAAATGATTTCTTCGAAAAACCATTTCATCCTGCTGTTGTACGTTTTTGTTTCTTACAAGCGCATTATCGCAGTGTTTTAGATATTTCGAATGATGCAATGTTAGCTTCAGAAAAAGGATATAATCGTTTGGTTGAAGCATTAAAAACATTAGAAACAATTACACCAAAGAAAACTTCTACCGTTAATATTGATGAATTAGAAGCGAAATTATACACCGCAATGGATGATGATTTCAATACGCCAATATTGATCGCACATTTATTTGAGGCAGTAAAAATGATTAATTCAATCAAAGATAGTTTCGAGAATATTACAGCAGAAGATTTAGAACGTTTAAAAGCGATTATGAATGGTTTTGTTCATGATGTTTTAGGTTTAGATACAGAAGCTGTAAACGAAAGTTCTGACAAATTAGATGGTGTTGTAAAAATGCTAATCGAAATGCGTAATCAAGCACGTGTAGATAAAAATTGGGCTTTATCTGATCAAATTCGTGATCAATTAAGTGATTTAGGAATTCAACTAAAAGATGGAGCAGAAGGCACAACTTTCACTTTTTAAGAAAGATTTATAAAATATTTAACCCACTTAGAAATAAGTGGGTTTTTTCATTATACATTATTTTATTTAACAATTTATTTAGATATTTTAAGTTTTTTTCTCATATTTGTAATAATTAGCACTAAAAATTAACACAATATGAGGAGAAGATTTACTTCTTTGGGCATTCTATCAATGTTTTTGATGGGAAGTTTGGCTTATGCCCAAGTTAAAGGAGTCTTAAAAGACTCGAATGGTTTTCCAATGGATGAAGTTGAGGTGATTGTTACAAGAACAGGCGCTTCAGTATTCACTGATGTGGAAGGAAATTTTAATGTAGACGCCAAAGTTGGTGATATATTAAAAATTATTGACTCTAATGGAGAAGAAAAAACGATAAAAGTTACTTCTACAACATTGGGAGATGTGAAGTTTATTACAAAAGCATCTAGTAGTATTGAATTAAATACTGTTACTTTAGTAGGAGGAATCAAGATGGATGCAGCTCAAAAAATTGGAGCTTATGATATTGTAAAAAAAGAAGATTTTGAATTAGCTCCAACTGCTTCAATAGATGAAGTGTTGAATGGACGAGTATCTGGGCTTGTTTTTTCTACTAACTCTGGAGATCCTGGATCTACAAATATTATTACAATTAGAGGGGTAGGTTCTTTGATTGGAACGCCTAATCCCTTATATGTAATTGATGGGATTGTTGTAGGTAAAGGTTCAGATAATGCAGGTTTAATGGAATCATGGAATCCATTAGCAGCTATTGATCCTAATATGATAGAATCTGTTGCAGTTTTGAAGGATGCTTCAGCTACAGCTCTGTATGGAGCACGGGGAGCAAATGGAGTTATTGTTGTAACTACAAAAAGGGGAAAATATAATCAAAAGACAAGATTTAATATAGGTACTGATATGGCATTTCAGTCTATTGCTTATGATAAGCAAGAATGGATGAGTGCTTCTGAATATATTAAGTGGGGAGGATTGATGGAATATAATTCAGGATCATTTACTTCGATGGATGATGCTGTAAAGGCTTTTTCAACTCTTGTTAGTTATGATGGAGTGACAGATGAAAATTGGCAGAAACGTGTTCAACGTAATACAGCTTCTGTTAAGACTTATAATTTTGCAATGACAGGAGGAGGAGAGAATACTTCTTATAGATTTGGAGCTTCTTATTACGAGAATAATCCTTTGATTTTAAATTCATATTTTGATAGAATGAGTTTAAGTACTGCAATTGATCATAAAATAGAAGATAAATTTACTTTTGGATTAAATGTTAATTATACAAATGTTAAACGAAATTCTATAGATGATGGTGGAGCTTATAGAAATCCTTGGTTAACGAATTGGTATATATCTCCAATTTATCCAGCATATAATGCAGATGGTACTTATAATCAAGATAATTTAGGACCTAGTAATAGTAATTTTAATCCTCTAGCTATTCAGGAGATGGATTTTACTAAAGGTCGTATTGAAACTTTTTTAGGATCCGTTAATGGAGAGTGGCAGTTTGCTAAAGATTTCTATTTGTATTCTTTATTTGGAGCACAAAGTCAGAAATTAGAAGAGAAAATGTACTGGGATCCTCGTATTGCAGATGGATTAACATATGGAGGAGTAGTTCAGCAATCCTTTACAAATATTTTTGATTGGAACTGGCAAAATTCTGTTAGTTTTAGAAAAAAAGTGAATGATAGACATGATATTCAAGCCTATGTAGGAATGGAGTATCAAGAGCATAATTATACAATTTCGTCAGCATCTGTAGGTAAATTATCAGAACCTAGACCTTTTTTAACATATGGAACAGAAAGAAGAAGTGCAGATGAAGATGTATTAAAATGGACTCAAATCTCGTACTTTTCAAGATTAAATTATATTTTGGATGGGAAGTATACATTTTCTGCTCAGTTAAGAAGAGATTCAAATTCGACATTAGGAAAGTTTAAAAAATCTGGAGTATTTTGGTCTGTAGGAGGGTCTTGGAATGTAACAAAAGACTGGGATTCATCACCCTTTAGTAAGTTGATTTTAAGAGCGAATTATGGTGAAATAGGGAATATTCCATATGCGGACTCATGGGGAAGTGTGTATAATTCATTGAATTTGTTAGGAATAAGTAGTTATACAGGAGATGATGCTACAATTTATTTAAGTAATGCTAAGAATGATAATTTAGCTTGGGAAGTAAGTAAACAGTTTAATGTAGGTCTAGATTTTGGTTTTATTAAAGATAAATTAACACTTTCAGTAGATGCTTATCAAAGAAAAACAGCATCTGCTATATATACTACTCCAATAGCACCTCAAAATGGAAGTCCAGGAAGTTTTTTGACTAATATTGGAGAAATAACGAATAGAGGAATTGAGTTGAGTTTTAATTATTTACCTGTAAATGGAGAACATTTTAGATGGAATATTTATGGAAATGCTTCTTATAATAAAAATAAAGTTACAAAACTTGCAAATCCTGATCAAATAGATAGATCAAGTTTAAGAGCTCTTAGTGTAGGTAAAGAATACTTACAATATTATACTTATGAATGGGCTGGAGTAGATGAAGCAACAGGGTATGGAACTATCTGGAAGGATGAATCAAGAACTGAAAAAGTTATTTTAGATAATGCTAGTAAATATAGTCAAGCAAGTAGAATTTGGCAAAAAGATTCTCCATTTCCAAAATATTTAGCAAGTTTAAAAAATGATTTCACATATAAAGGCTTTACTCTTTCTGTATTCTTTACAGGACAGTTCAAGTTTTCTGTCATGAATCGTTGGCAGAATTATGTTACAAGTGATGGTAATAGCATTTATTATAATCAAACTAAAGATGTTTTATATAACTCTTGGACAGAAACAAATACAAAAGCAGATAATCCAAAACAAATGTTATTCAACACAACAGGATCTTATGAGCCTTCTACTCGTTGGTTGAGAAAAGGAGATCATATTCGATTAAAAGATATAAAATTTGCATATAGTTTTAATGATCTCTTTAAGAAAAGTACGGGTATAGATAATTTCACAATTTATGCAAAAGGTACAAACTTATGGATTTATGTTTTTGATAAAGACTTAACTTTTGATCCTGAGTCTAATTCAAATGCAGCAGGAGGTGCTTATGGAAAGGGAATGTATGATTACACATCTCCTATTATGAAAAGTGTATCATTAGGTATTTCTATTGACTTTTAAAAAATAAAAAAATGAAAAAACATATTTATAGATTATTATTTATTGTACCTATTCTATTGAGTTCTTGTAGTGAGGATAGACTTGATCTTATACCTGAGATAGGGGATGTCTATGATGGTAATTTAAAGAACGAAGATCAAATGGCTCAGGTTGTGCAAGGTATTTATCCAAAATTAGGGAGTGGATCTAATTTTGGAGCAGATATTTTAATACAAGGAGAACTATTATCAGATAATATTTTTGTATCGAATGCTGCAGGAGATATAGCCTATGTTAATACTGCTGCTTTTGCGTGGCATTCAGGTAATTCTCCATTTGGACAATATAGAGGTTTATATGAGGTCGTTCAGCAAGCCAATTTAGTATTGAATGATACAAATGTTCCGATAAATGTTAATGTCTTAAGTTTGAAAGGAGAGGCTAAAATAGCAAGAGCATTAGCAATGTTCTACCTTGTACAAGGTTTTTCTCCAAATCCTACATCTGGTGTTAATCAAGAGTATGGTATTCCTATTAAAAATGATATTTACGATCCTCAAAAAACAGTTGGTAGGTCAACTATCGATGAAGTATATGATTTTATTATTAGAGATTTAACCGAAGGAATTGAAGGGATGGCTAATTCAAGTCGTCAGGATAAAATTTATTTAAGTGCAACTGCAGGAAAGTATTTGTTGTCTAAAGTATATTTAACTAGAGGTAAGTCTGGAGACTATCAAAAATCAATTGATTTAGTTGATGATATTTTAAAGTCATCATCAAATTTTTCAATGATAGAAGCTAGTGGTTTAGTTAATTATTTTACTTCAAAAGAAATAAGTTTGTTAGAAAATCAACCAGAAACAATTTTTGAAATTTCTCAAACATCTATATCTAATTTAGGAATTAATACTCATCCTGGTCAGTATTATACCTTCAATGCATCTAAAAGAAGGTTGATGATGAGAACATCTTTATACAATACTATGAATAGTACTAAAGATGTACGACTTTCTTTGTTTCAAACAGCTCAAGCTCCTACTGTAGATGATCCAAAAGGTGTTTGGTTAAAAAAGGTTCCTCAGTCAACATCTGAAGGGGCTAATACAGCAAATGTAAAAGTATTTCGTATGACTGAACTATTATTCATTAAAATGGAAGCGCTAGCGAAGTTAGGAAGAAAGTCTGAAGCATTAACTTTATTAAACGAGTTTGCATTAACAAGAAAAAGTTCAGTTTATAAAGGAGATGATATTATTACTGATATTTTAACTGAGAAACAAAAAGAATTTATTGGAGAAGGACTGAGGTTTTATGATTTAAAAAGAAATAATTTGCCTATTGTTAAAACTTCAAATTGTAATGGAAATATTTGCGAAGTTTCTGCAAATGATAAGTTGTTTGTTTTTCCTATTCCAATTGGAGAATTAGATAGAGCTCCTGAGGTGAAGCAATATCCAGGCTGGTAATAAACTAACGAATTAAACATTTTTATAACATTTGCCCACTTAGAAATAAGTGGGTTTTTTTGTATCTCTCAATTTTAGATTACTTTTGTAAGGATTTATTCAACAGGATGAAAAAAACAATCATTGGTTTATTTTTATTAGGAGCTATTGTAGCACAGGCTCAAGAGGATTCGATAAAAGTTTTAAAACCATTAAAAGGATCATCAACAAATGATTCGGTTACATATTATAAAACCAAAATTGACGATTATAAGTTTTGGACAAATGGTAGAAAACCAGAAGTATTGGATACGACATTAAGTATCAAAAACTATTATAATCAAAATTTTATTCGCAAAGATGCGTTTGGAAAATTATTTTTCCCGAATGTTGGAGGTGTAGTGGTGGATTTGGAGTATCAAAATACACCATTCAATCCGTCGATGTTACCAACTGGTAAAAAATATAACTATTATTACGCAAATGATATCAAATATTATGATGTCAAAACGCCATATACTGAGTTTATTTACGAGAATGGTGTTAAAGAAGGTAACTTTTTGTCTTCGACATTTTCGCATAATATCAACAAGCAATTCAATTATACGTTTCATTATCGTGGATTAATTTCAGAAGGTCGTTACAAGAACGAAAAAGCGCAGAATAATACCTTCGTTTTTTCATCAAATTATAAAACAAAATCGGAACGTTTCAAATTGTGGTGGAACTATGCAGCACAAAATCTGAAAAATAATGAGAACGGTGGAATAGAGGATATCAACGATTTTATTTTACAAGATGAGCGCAGAATGACGAATGTTCGTAATATTCCCGTGAATTCACAAACAGCAAAATCTGAGTTTGATGCACGTCGAATTGAATTGAATGCTTCGTACGGAATCTTAAAAAAGATGAATATAAAAGATTCAACTTTTTATAATCCAATCGAATTGAAGAATAAATTTTCGTACGAAAAACAAAAATATCGCTACGAGGATACGTCACCAAACGGAACTTTATATTCTACACCGATTATTACAGGAATGGATTATAGAAGTAAAAAGAGTTTTACAGATTTATCCAATACGACAACTGCTGGTTTTCAGTGGACAGATCGTGTGAAGATAGAGGCTGGTGTTAAATTCCAGAATTTGCGCGTTTTTGCTGATCAAGCCATGACGATTATTGCAGTTCCAAAGCAAATAGAGGAAAATCTTTTTGGAGTTCTTGGAAAAGTGGATTTTGATTGGAATGAAAAATTGAAACTTTACGGAAATGTTGAATATCTGCAATCTGATAATTACAAAAGTGTTTACAATGTAGATGCGGTTTTAGATGTGACGCCGATAGAAGGTTATACATTGAGTGCTGGAGCGGTTATTCAGTCAAAACTTCCTTCGTTGAATGCAGTTTACAATCAAAGTTTCTTTAATAATTTTAACTACGTTAATAAATTTGAAACAGAAAATGTTCAAAATATTTTTGCAAAGTTAAAGTTAGATAAAGTTAATACAACCTTAGAAGCCTCAATTTATAATATTGACAATAAAGTATATTTAAACGAATTGTTGGTTTATAAACAATTGACGGATAATATTAATTATTTCAAGATAAAAGGTGAAAATCATTTACGTTTCGGAAAGATTAATTTGGTTTCGACAGCGCAATATCAAAAAGTAACGAAAAACGAAGAATATATGCCTTTGCCAGATTTCTTAATTCGTGAAACATTGTATTGGCAAGGAGAATTATTCAATAAGAATGCTCAATTACAAGCTGGTATTAATGCAACATATTTTACGAAATACAATGGTTTGCGTTACATCCCAATTCTGAACGAATTTGCATTGCAAGATCCAGCAAGTATACAAGAGATTGGTGGTTATCCTATTTTGGATGTTTTTATCAATTTCAAGGTTCGTAATATGCGTTTTTACATTCGTGGTGAGCATATCAATGCGTCGTTTACAAAACAACCTGATTATTTTGCAGCACCAAATGTTCCGTACCGAGATTTCAAATTTCAACTTGGCTTGAAATGGAATATTTTTAGTTAAAAAAATACAAATTATACAGAAAAACGACTTCATGATGAGGTCGTTTTTTCTGTCCAAAATCATTTGTGTAGAATAATTCTAAATAGCTATTTTTAGGAAAATTTTATACATGAAAAAATTCCTACTTTTATTTTGTTTGATTTTCTTTCAAATCGGTTTTTCGCAAGAAAAATTATCAATTGGTGAAATTCAAAAAATAAATTCTAAAATCTTAAATACTGAACGAGAAATTTGGGTGAATCTTCCCGAGTCGTATACCAATAATAAACTTCAAAAAGTAAATTATCCAGTGATTTATGTGTTAGATGCCGAATCTAATTTTACATTTTTAACAGGCGTAGTTTCTAAATTTCAATCTGGTTTTTATCCAGAAATGCCCGAATCGATTATTGTTGGAATTACAAATAAAAATGGTGATCGAACAAAAGATTTTACACATGTGAATGATGTTAATTTCCTCAATTTTATTCAAACTGAATTGTTTCCTTTTATGCAGAAAAATTATCGTGTGAATGATTTTCGTTTGTTAATTGGACATTCTTTGGGTGGCTATTTTGCGTTGAAAACCTTGTACAATCACCCCAAAACTTTCAATGGATATGTTGCGCACGATCCAAGTATTTGGTTTAATGACAAAGAATTATTGAATCTTTATCAAAACTTAGAAAATCATTCTTTCGAGAATCGATTTTTGATGATTACGCAAGTCGGAGAAAGTCAAAATACAAATCATTTACGCGATCATTATCAAAGCATAAAAAAGGTGGATGAACGTTTGAAATTATCAAAGAATAAATCGTTGAATTATCATTACAAACAATATGTTGGCGAAGAACATGGTTCGGTTCCAATGATTGGCTCGATTGATTATTTGCGTTGGCAGTTTGATGGTTATCGTGTGAATATTAAAGAGATTCCGAATCAACCAAATTTGGTTAAAGATTCGTTTGAAGCGATTTCTAGAAAATTGAATTATTCTTTTCAACCAACAGAAACGTATATCAACAATGTTGCAAATTATCTGGTAAAACAAAAGAAAAATGATTTAGCAAAACAGTTTTTTGAACAAAATGTGAAAAATTTTCCTGAAAGTTTACAAGCAAAAGAAGAGTTAGAAAAATTCTTGGACTCGAATAAAAATTAGTAATTTGGTAAAAACATTTTGATGAAAAAATTACTCTATTTAACAACTTTATTGACGACGACTGCTTTTGCGCAAGAATTACACTTAGATCAAGCCAAAAAAATATTTGAATTACCGACACATTGTATCAAGACTGAGTATCCGAACAAATTAGGAAATGTTTTGGGAAGTGATGCAGATCTTAAAACGCCAAAGCAATTGCGTCCAATTTTTTATGGTTGTTTTGATTGGCATTCGTCTGTGCATGGATTTTGGTCGATTGTGAAATTGATGAAAAATTTTCCTGAATTGGATCAAAATAATCAGGTTAGAAATGAGTTAAATCAATTGATTACAGCAGAAAATGTTGCGGTTGAAATGGCCTTTTTCAATGATAAAAATAACAAGAATTTCGAACGTACATACGGTTGGGCTTGGTTGTTACAATTGCAAATGGAATTGAATAATTGGCAAGATAAAGATGCGCAAGTTTGGGCAAAAAATCTGAAACCTTTGAGTGATTTGATTATTGTTCGATACAAAGAATATTTGCCGAAATTAGTTTATCCAATTCGTACAGGAACGCATGATAATACGGCGTTTGGTTTGAGTTTAGCGATAGATTATGCACGTTCTGTGAATGATAAAACATTCGAAAAAGTGATTACTGATAATGGAAATCGTCTTTATTTAAAAGATAAAAGTTGCAATATTGCTTTCGAACCAAGTGGATCAGATTTTCTTTCGGCTTGTTTGGAAGAGGCTTTGTTAATGTCTAAAATTCACCCGCATGATGAATATAAAAAATGGTTGAAATCATTTTTACCACAATTGTTTGATAAAAAACATGAGCTAAAACCTGGAATTGTTTCGGATCGTACGGATGGGCAATTGGTTCATTTGGATGGTTTGAATTTTAGTCGTGCAACGGCTTTGTATCAAATTTCTGCAAAATTACCAGAGTTAAATTATATGAATGATTGGGCAAATCATCATTTCAATTACTCGTTCAATAATATTTCGAACGATGATTATATGGGGAGTCATTGGTTGGGAACTTTTGCACTTTATGCACTGAAAACCAAACACGAAACTAAAAATTAGCTAATAATAGGGATTTTATAACGATAGAATTGAATCTAAATTTGTTTCAAACAAAACTAATACGAAACATTAAATTTTAATTCTATGAAAAAATATTTTTATATCGTCATTGCAGTTTTAGGTCTTGCAGCATTCGGATTTAGTCAATATTCGAAAAGTCAATTAGAAGATCAATTGGCTAAAACAGGGAAATGTGTAGAAGGTGTTGTTGTGGAAACTAGCGGAACATTTAAACGTCCGAAAGCAACTATACAATATCCTGTGAATGATGAAGTTTATGAAGTTACTTTACGATCTAGAGCAGACGTGGACGAAGTTGTATTGATGAAATATGATACGCTGAATCCAGAAGAAGTGTTGCTTGTAGATAATTGTAATTAATTATAGTCTCAAGTTTAAATGAAAAATCCACCAAGTAATTGGTGGATTTTTTTATAGTGATGAATTATTTCTAACGATTAAATTTCTTCTAATGTTGGAATAAATTCTTCTTCAATTTCTTCGAAAGTTTGCATCAAATCAACAAGATTATCTTGTGTGACTAATTTTGTACGATAAGGTTTGAAATTAGGAATTCCTTTGAAATAATTGGTATAATGCATACGTGTTTCCAAAATTCCTGTACGTTCACCTTTCCAATCAATCGCCCAATTTAAGTGGTTTTTAGCCGCTTCCATTCGTTCTACAATTGTTGGTTCTGGTAACAATTCTCCTGTTTCTCGATAATGTTTAATTTGCTCGAAAATCCAAGGGTAACCAATCGCCGCACGACCAATCATCACACCATCAACACCGTATTTTTCTTTGTATTCTATTGCTTTTTGAGGCGAATCGATATCTCCGTTTCCAAAAATTGGAATTTCTATATTTGGATTAGCTTTTACTTTTGCAATCGGTTCCCAGTCTGCATTTCCTTTATACATTTGTGTACGTGTTCGACCGTGAATTGACAATGCTTTGATACCTGTTTCTTGTAAACGTTCGGCAACTTCATAAATGTTAATTGAATCAGAATCCCAGCCTAAACGAGTTTTTACAGTAACAGGTAAATGCGTACTTTCAACAACAGATTTTGTTAAACGTACCATCAAATCAATATCTTTTAAAACACCAGCTCCTGCGCCTTTACAAACCACTTTTTTTACGGGACATCCAAAGTTAATATCAACAATATCTGGTTGAACAGTTTCAACAATTTTAGCTGACATCGCCATTGCCTCTTCATCTCCACCAAAAATCTGAATACCAATTGGACGTTCGTAATCAAAAATATCTAATTTTTGACGACTTTTTATTGCATCACGAATCAATCCTTCAGAAGAAATAAACTCTGTATACATCAAGTCTGCACCATGCATTTTGCATAGGCGACGAAATGGCGGGTCACTCACATCTTCCATTGGTGCAAGCAATAAAGGGAAGTCTGGTAATTCTATGTTTCCTATCTTTACCACGAAATAATTTTTTGCAAAATTACATAAAACTTATGAAAGAAGAACGAAAGTCCGAAGGTGTAAATCAATATTTAAAATTTTCTGCGATGGGAATACAGATGGCGGTAACGATTGCGTTATTTGCTTGGTTAGGAACATTTTTGGATAAAAAAATGGAAACAGAGAAGCCATTATGGACGGCTGGCTTATCTTTGCTGGGAGTTTTTGCAGGATTATATTTGATGTTGAAGCAATTACCAAAAAAATAATTTTAATGATTAAGAAATTTATTCTTTTAGCACTTTCTTTTATTGCAATGGTTGCAATTTTTTGTGGTATTCATTACGCAATTGTTGAGCATTATAATTTTAGCGAAAATCCGCTAATTGTTCCAAAAATGTATTTAATAATTGGATTAATTACATTAATGATTTTGCAAGTTGGTTGTTTTGTGAAGATAAAATTTCCAGAATATGTTGGTTTTGCCTTTATGGGAGGGATGATTGCGAAGATGGCAATTGTATTAGCATTGATTGTTGTGAATGAACAAATTAAATTAAATGTTGTGCAATTAATTATAAGTTATTTTGTAATTTTGCTAGCCGAAGTTTTAGTGTTTATTCGCTTAATTAATTTAAAGTTAAAAAAAGTTTAATGATTTTTAGCATTTGACTTTGGTAAGTGGTTAATTTACTATAATTTTGCACGCAATTTAGAAACAAAGGAATTATACATGAAATTTTCAGCGTTATTAGCGTTTTTATTACTTTTCAATTTCGGATTTGCCTCTACAGCGGTTCCGCACGAAAGTCTTCCAAAAACGTTTGAGGAGTTAATTAAAAGTGAGCAAGTAAAAAGTCAAGAGGAAGCTGCTAAAGTGAAATCTGGCGAATCTACATTTAACCCAGTGCCAGGTATCATGCATCACATTGCAGATGCACACGATTGGCATTTATGGGGAGAAGGAGAAAAAAGTGTAGGAGTTGCATTACCTGTTATTTTATGGGATAATGGTTTACAAGTTTTTATGTCTTCTAAATTTCACCACAACGAAGCGGTTGTTGAGAGTAACGGAAATTACTACATCAACTACCACGAAAAAATTTACAAAACAGATGCGCAAGGTACAATCAAACCTCACGTAGACGAAAAAGGAGCTATTCATTTAGAAAATGAAAAACCATTAGATTTTTCTATTACGAAAAACGTAACATCAATGTTAATCTCTTTCGTTATTTTAATCTTAGTTTTCTCTGCAGTTGCATCAAACTACAAAAAAGGAAATATGGTACCAAAAGGTATCGCAGGATTTATCGAGCCAATTATTATTTTTGTTCGTGATGAAGTAGCGATTCCAAATATTGGTGAGAAAAAATACGCGAAATTTATGCCTTATTTATTAACGTTATTTTTCTTCATTTGGATCAACAATTTATTAGGATTGTTACCAGGTGCAGCTAACGTTACAGGTAATATCGCAGTTACATTTGTATTAGCATTAATCGCATTAATCGTAATTAATTTCTCAGGAAACAAAGGTTACTGGGGACATATGTTATGGATGCCAGGTGTACCGGTTCCAGTAAAATTAATCTTAGCTCCAATTGAGTTAATCGGGATTATTACAAAACCTTTCGCCTTAATGATTCGTTTATTTGCGAACATTACAGCAGGTCACATTATTATTATGTCGTTAATTTCGTTAATCTTTATTTTCCAAACAGAAGCTATGGCAGGTGGATCTATTCCATTAGCGTTATTTATCTACTGTTTAGAGTTATTAGTAGCCGCACTACAAGCATTCGTATTCACAATGTTAGTTTCGTTATTCATCGGAACAGCAGTAGCAGAACACGATCACCATTAAGAATAGAATATAAAAAACAATAAAATAATTTTTTAATAATTAAATACAATTATCATGACAGGAAGTATTGCAGCAATCGGAGCTGGTTTAGCAGTTTTAGGAGTTGGTTTAGGTATCGGTAAAATCGGTGGATCAGCTATGGAAGGAATTGCTAGACAACCAGAAGCGGCTTCAAAAATTCAAACAGCTATGATTATCGCAGCAGCCTTAATCGAGGGTGCTGGTTTATTCGGTATCGTAGTTGCGTTATTAGGTAACGGATAATATTTGAATTAAAATTAGCTTCAATAACGGTTGGTTGTTGAAGCTAATTCATTAAAAAATTAATTAGTAAAAAATAAAATTTAATACATACACACAATGGATTTAATTACACCTTCAGTTGGTCTTATTTTTTGGACTGCGGTCGTATTTATCATCTTATTAGTATTGTTAAGATCATTAGCTTGGAAACCAATTCTATCTGCAGTTAAAGAAAGAGAACAATCTATCGAGGATGCATTAAACGCAGCTAAAAAAGCGAAAGAAGAGATGGCTTTATTAAACGCTCAAAACGAGAAAATCATGAAAGAAGCTCGTGCTGAACGTGATGCTATCTTAAAAGAAGCGCGTGAAATGAAAGATAATATCATCAACGAGGCAAAAAATTCTGCAACTGTAGAAGCAAACAAATTAATTGAAAATGCTAAGTCAGCTATCCAAAATGAAAAGGCATCAGCGATGGCTGATATCAAAAATCAAGTTGGGCAGTTGTCAATTGAAATTGCTGAAAAAATCTTAACTAAAGAATTGTCAGACAAATCGGCACAAGAAGCTTTAGTGAATGATGTTATAGATCAAGTTAAATTCAATTAATCATGGTAGGATTCAGAGCAGCACATAGATATGCTAAAGGTTTGATGGAGTTTGCGAATGGAGCAAGCCAAACAGACGTAGTGTATGCTGAAATGAATGATGTTCGCAAAGTCATTAAAGAGAATGATGATTTAAGAGTTTTCTTAAATTCTCCGGTGATTGATGCAAAGAAAAAAGAAGCTGTATTGAGTGAGATTTTCAAATCTTTATCAAAAACTTCTCAAACATTCATTTCGTTAGTCGTAAGACATGGTAGAGAAAATATTTTGTCTAAAATTGCAGATCAGTTTATTTCATTATACGATTTAGCAAATAATATTGTAACAGCAGAAATTACTTCGGCAGTGCAATTAGATCAAAATACAATTGATAATATTGTAGCAAAAGCGAAACAAACTTTAGCTGCAAATAGTCAAGTAAAAGTAGATAACAAAATTGAAGCATCTTTAATTGGAGGTTTCGTTTTAAAAATTGGAAACAATCAAGTTGATTCGTCAATCAAAACTAAGTTAGCTACATTAAAAAAAGATTTTTCGAAAAACGAATACATTCCTAAATTTTAAATATTTCAGAAATGCCAGAAATAAATCCAGCTGAAGTTTCAGCTATATTAAAACAACAACTTACAAGCTTTGATTCATCAGTTGAATTAGCAGAAGTAGGAACCGTTCTAACTGTTGGGGATGGTATTGCTCGTGTTTACGGGTTAGATAATGCTCAATACGGAGAATTAGTAGAATTCTCAAACGGGTTAGAAGGAATGGTACAAAACCTTGAAGAAGACAACGTAGGTATTGTACTTTTCGGACCTTCAAAAGGTATTAAAGAAGGTGACACTGTAAAACGTACAAACAAAATTGCATCTATTAACGTAGGTGAAGGAATGTTAGGACGTGTTGTAGATATGTTAGGAAATCCTATCGATGGTAAAGGACCAATCGAAGGACAATTATATGAAATGCCTATCGAGCGTAAAGCTCCTGGGGTTATCTATCGTCAACCAGTAAACGAACCATTACAAACAGGTATCGTTTCTATTGACTCGATGATTCCAATTGGACGTGGACAACGTGAGTTAATCATTGGTGACCGTCAAACAGGTAAAACTTCTGTTGCTTTAGATGCAATCTTAAATCAAAAAGAGTTTTACGATAGAGGAGAAACAGTTTTCTGTATCTATGTTGCAGTAGGACAAAAAGGTTCTACAGTAGCAGGTATCATGAAAACATTACAAGACCACGGTGCAGATAAATATACAGTAGTAGTTGCTGCTAATGCATCTGATCCTGCTCCAATGCAAGTATATGCTCCAATGGCAGGTGCTGCAATCGGAGAGTACTTCCGTGACTCTGGTCGTCCAGCGTTAATTGTTTATGATGATTTATCTAAACAAGCCGTTGCATACCGTGAGGTGTCTTTATTATTACGTCGCCCACCAGGACGTGAAGCATATCCTGGAGACGTTTTCTACTTACACTCTCGTTTATTAGAGCGTGCTGCAAAAGTAATCAAAGATGATGCAATCGCATCTCAAATGAATGATTTACCAGAATCTATGAAAGGTATCGTAAAAGGTGGTGGTTCTTTAACTGCTTTACCAATTATCGAAACTCAAGCTGGTGACGTTTCTGCATATATCCCAACAAATGTAATTTCGATTACAGATGGACAAATCTTCTTAGAGTCTGATTTATTCAACTCAGGTGTTCGTCCAGCAATCAACGTAGGTATCTCTGTATCTCGTGTTGGTGGTTCTGCACAAACAAAACCAATGAAAAAAGTATCTGGTACATTAAAATTAGACCAAGCACAATATCGTGAGTTAGAAGCTTTCGCAAAATTTGGTTCTGATTTAGATGCAGCTACAATGAACGTAATTGGTAAAGGTGAACGTAACGTTGAGTTATTAAAACAAGGTGTTAACGCTCCAATTCCAGTTGAAGAACAAGTAGCAGTTATTTATGCGGGTACTAATGGTATGTTGAAAAACGTTCCAGTTAACCAAGTGAAAGAGTGGCAAGGTGACTTTGTTGAGTTAATGCGCAACAAATATGCAGACACTTTAACATCTATCCGTTTAGGTAAATGGACTGATGAAATTATGGATGTATTGAAGAAAGTTATCACAGAAACTACTTCTAAATACTAATAAAATATAAATGAAACTTAGAGGTTTCTGAATCTCTAAGTTCCTTTTAATCCTTCATCTCAAATAGAATTATGCCAAATTTAAAAGATATACGTAACCGTATTACTTCTGTAGGTTCTACAATGCAGATTACAAGTGCTATGAAATTAGTTTCTGCTGCAAAACTAAAACGTGCTACAGATTCTATCGTACAGTTACGTCCTTATGCAGATAAATTACGTGAACTTTTACAAAATGTAAGTTCTACTTTAGAAGCTGAAGTAGGAGGTGCATTAACAGAAGAGCGCGAAGTTAATAAAGTACTTTTAGTCGTTATTAACTCGAATAGAGGTTTATGTGGAGGATACAACTCAAGCATCATCAAAAAAGTAAATGCGTTATTAGCTGGCGAATTAGCAAGTAAACACGTAGAGATTTTAGCAATTGGTAAAAAAGCTAATGATACTTTTAGTAAAACACAAACTATCTATAAAAATGCATCAAGCATTTGGGATAATTTAAATTTTGCAGATGTGGCTGAAATTGCAGACGATTTAGTAGAGAAATTTACTGTAGGTGACTTTGATCAAATCAGAATTATCTACAATCAATTTCAAAATGCAGCTGTTCAAATTGTACAAGACGAACAATTTTTACCAGTCGTTTTAGAGAAAACTGAAGAAGAAGCAAACAATTCAGCAGAGTTAGATTATATCTTCAACCCTTCGAAAGAAGAAATTTTAAGAGACTTGATCCCTCAAACGTTGAAAACGCAATTATTCAAAGCCCTATTAGATGCTAACGCTTCTGAACATGGAGCACGTATGACTGCAATGCATAAAGCAACAGACAACGCAAGCGAATTACAAAAAGGATTGAAAATTCAATACAACAAAGCTCGTCAAGCTGCTATTACAAACGAGATCTTAGAGATCGTTGGTGGTGCAGAAGCATTGAATGCGTAAAAACAAAGACTTATCTTATTTTTAAATAGAAAAGCAACTTCATCTCGAAGTTGCTTTTTTTTATAATGTTTACTTTAGATTATAAAGAAGTAATAAACACTTTTGAATAATTATTCTTTAACATATGTATTGAAGAAATACTTCTACTTAGTTATTACTTTATTCAGGATGATAATTTTTGTAATCATATATCTAATTAGAATTCTCATTATTTTATTCTTTTTATAAATTAAAATGAAATAAATTATTTCCTCAAGACATTTCAATAAAAACGTCAAGTGATTTTACCTAAAAGCTAAGGTGGTTTTGATTAAAACGTCTCGACATTTTATATCAAACAAAAAGTCCTAAGAAATACTCAGGACTTTTCTATTGTTATCATCGAAACTAAGTTTCTATTTATTTCATTTGAAATAATGGGCGAGAAGACATGAACTCGTTTACACGATCTGCAACTCCATCAATGATTTCTTCGTTATCAATATTCATTAATACTTCGTCAATCAAGTCAGCAACAGTTTGCATATCTGCTTCAACCAACCCACGAGTTGTTACAGCAGCCGTACCTAAACGAATCCCCGATGTAACGAAAGGAGATTTATCATCGAAAGGAACCATGTTTTTGTTACAAGTGATTTCTGCCGAAACTAAAGCGTTTTCTGCTTGTTTCCCAGAAATACCTTTGTTACGTAAGTCGATCAACATACAGTGATTATCTGTACCTCCGGAAACAATGTCATAACCTTTTGCAACCAATGCCGCAGCTAAAGCCTTAGCATTCTTCACAACTTGTACAATATAGTCCATATAACCATCAGATAAAGCCTCTTCAAAAGCAACAGCTTTAGACGCGATTACATGCTCCAAAGGCCCACCTTGTGTACCAGGGAACACTGCTCCGTTCAAGATTTGAGACATCATTTTCACTTCACCTTTAGGAGTTTTTGCTCCCCAAGGGTTCTCAAAATCTTTCCCCATCATAATGACTCCACCACGAGGACCACGTAAAGTTTTGTGAGTTGTCGTCGTTACGATATGACAATGAGGCATAGGATCGTTTAAGATTCCGCGGGCGATTAACCCAGCAGGATGCGAGATATCAGCTAATAACAAAGCACCAACTTCATCAGCTACCTCACGAAATTTAGCATAATCTATGTCTCTTGAATATGCTGAAGCACCACAAATTATCATTTGAGGCTTCTCTTTACGAGCAGTTTCTGCCATAGCTTCGTAATCAATTCTTCCCGTCTCTTTGTCCACTCCATAGAAAGAAGTTTGGTAAGTTAACCCAGAAAAGTTAACAGGAGAACCGTGAGTTAAGTGCCCTCCGTGCGATAAATCGAATCCTAAGATCTTGTCTCCTGGTTTCAAACATGCTAAGTAAACAGCTGCATTTGCCTGAGATCCTGAGTGAGGTTGCACATTTGCATACTCTGCATTAAACAACGCTTTCAAACGATCAATTGCAATAGTTTCTACTTCGTCTACAACTTCGCAGCCACCGTAATAGCGCTTTCCAGGATAACCTTCTGCATATTTATTTGTCAAAACAGAACCCATCGCGCGCATTACGTTGTCTGAAACAAAGTTTTCTGACGCGATTAATTCAATTCCATTCAGTTGTCTTTCTTTTTCTTCTTTAATCAAATCGAAGATTACATCTTGTGCCATGTTTTGTTTGTATTAATTGTGTTTCAAATATAAGCTTTTATCATTAGAATTTCTAACTGATATATTCGCAATAACCTAAGAATTATCAAAACAATTTTTCTAATGATTTGGGCGTTCCCTTCGGGCGGGCTATTCGTTGCAATCTTTACTTTGTAACTTCGCTATCGCTTTGTTTCACGCAAAGGATTTCCACTACTATCCCTAACGCATCTAGAGTTATAAGTAATAAGTACTAAGTTTTGAGTAATAATATTTATACTTTTTTCAGAATCATACCTTATTAATAATTGAAAACTAATTTACTTATTCAAAGGAATTTCAAATGACCTTTCAATAAAAAGGCGTTAAAAAAATGAAGAAATTCGAAGCGATAAAAAAGATTTAACCGATAGGTTTTTAAATCTTTTCGCGTAGAATGAATCATTTTCAGCCGATTTATTGAGGTCTTGATTTTTTTGTTTCGTTTTTTCATCAAGGAAAAAATGAAAGATGGTTTCTTAGATATTTAAAATTTCTAATTTCTAAACCAACCAACTATCAATTTCTCTCATTAAATTTACAGCATGAAAAACCCTACTTTTTGCATTGGTTTAATGTCTGGAACTTCGTTAGATGGTTTGGATATTTGCTATGTCCGATTTGATGATAACCAACATTTCGAAATTTTACATGCCGAAACTATAGATTATTCATCCGATTGGCGAACAAAACTAACAGAAGCTTTTCAATATTCGGCAATGGATTTATGCCAACTAGATGTAGAGTATGGTTATTTTCTTGGAGAACAAGTAAAAGAATTTATTCATAAAAATAAGATTAGAAAAGTAGATTTTGTTGCATCTCACGGGCAAACTATTTTTCATCAACCGCAGAAATCATTCACTTTGCAAATAGGAAATGGTTTAGCAATTGCGTCGCGTTGTCAACAAAAAGTGGTGTGCGATTTCAGAACACAAGACGTTATTTTAGGAGGACAAGGAGCGCCTTTGGTTCCGATTGGGGACGAATTATTATTTTCTAACTATGATGCATGTTTAAACCTTGGAGGTTTTTCTAACATTTCGATGAATAGAAATGGAAAACGAATTGCATTTGATATCTGCCCAATTAATATTGTCTTGAATCATTATGCAAAACAACTCGGTTTTGATTTTGATAAAAATGGAGAACGAGCAGAACAAGGACATATTAATACCGCATTAGTTGAAGAATTGAATCTTTTGAATTTTTATCATCAACCTTTCCCAAAATCATTAGGTTTTGAATGGGTTATGAATGAGTTTTTAACAATTGTTGATAAGTACGATATTTCTATCGAAGATAAGCTGAGAAGTTGTGTGGAGCATTTCGTAATTCAAATTAAAAATACCTTTGCTTTATATGATATCAACAACGTGTTGATAACTGGAGGAGGAGTTCGAAATACATTTTTTATCAATCGTTTAGGAGAATTATCAACTGTTGAAATCATTATTCCAACTGATAATTTAATCGATTTTAAAGAAGCCTTAATATTTGCATTCCTTGGTTATCGTCGTGTTTATAACGAAATAAATTGTTTGGCATCTGTAACAGGAGCGAGCAAAGACCATTCGTCTGGAATTATATATCACTTATAAAGTCTATCTAAATAATAGAGTTTAAAAAATATTTTATTTACATTTGTTCGATAACCAAGAATAAATGCGATATGAAATATTCGAAAAATAAAGATGTTATTTTACTTCATGGCTTATTTGGAAGCCTTAGTAATTGGGGAAATGTTATCAAGAATATTGAAATAAATTATAATGTTTATACGCCAACATTTCCTTTATTTTCTACACATTTCAAAAGAAATTCACTTCAAAATTTAGTTCAATTTCTAGAAAATTATATTCAATCTAATAAAATTGAAAATCCAATATTAATTGGAAATTCTTTGGGCGGTCATGTTGTATTGCTGTATGCGTTGACACATCCAAATTTGGTTGATAAATTGATTTTAGCTGGAAGTTCAGGTTTGTATGAAAGCAATTTGCAGGCTTCTTTTGTGCGTGTGCGAGATTACGAGTATATCAAAAATAAGGTAGAAGAAGTTTTTGAAACAAAAAATGTTGTAACAAAAGAGTTGGTTGATGATGTTTTTTCGGCCGCTAATACGCCTACACAAGCTTTGACTATAATTTAAATTGCGCGAGATGCAAAGCGACAAAATTTGAAACATCTTTTACATAAAATAGATCAGCCAGTTTTATTGGTTTGGGGAAAACAAGATATTGTGACACCGCCAAATGTTGCTGAAGAGTTTTTTGCACATTTACCTAATGCAAAATTAGCTTATAGCGATGATTGTGGTCATGTGCCGATGATGGAACAGCCATTACTTTTTAATCAACATATCAACAATTTTTAAGTGCTTAAAAATGAATCATCCCGAGTATTTAGCTTTTGCTTTACCAGCTTTTTTTCTTTTTTATGGCTTGAATATGTAGTTGTTAAAAAGAAAAAATTAAAGAATATTTATAAGTATGAAAGTTCGGTTTCTAATATTTCAATAGGAATTGCAGAACGATTATTGAATCTTTTTATTACGGTAAGTTTTTACAATTTGTATGTTTGGATTTACGAAAATTATCGTCTATTAGATATTTCAAATGCTTGGTGGATTTGGGTTGTGATGCTTCTAGCGACAGATTTTGTTTGGTATTGGTATCATCGTTTGGGACATGAAGTCAATATTTTTTGGGGAGCCCATATTGTGCATCATCAATCCGAAGAATTTAATTTTACGGTGGCGGTACGTATAACAACTTTGCAAGCAATTGTTCGCAATATTTTTTGGTGTATTTTGCCTTTTATTGGTTTTCATCCAAATTTAGTGATGACGATTTTGGTGGTTCATGGCGTGTATTCTTTTTTTACGCATACGCAGATTTTGGAGAAACAAAAATGGATTGAATATATTTTTATAACACCTTCTCTTCATGGTGTTCATCATGCTTCTGACGAAAAATATTTGGACAAAAATTATGGAGATGTATTTGTTTTTTGGGACATATTATTTGATACTTTTCAGAAAGAAGAAGAAAAACCAAGATATGGATTGACGCATCCTATCAATAGTTACAGTTTTTTGTGGCAACATTTTCATTATTATTTAGAGTTGTATGAAGCTGCTCACCGAAAATCCTCTATTAAAGAGAAATTGACGATATATTTTGGTAGTCCAGCAGTGATGGATCAGGAAATAAGACCAATTATTGAAAAGAAATGGATGTCTAAGAATAAAGTGAATAGTTATCATTTCAAATACAAAGGTTATATTAATTTACAATTGATTTTATCGTTTTTTGCGATGAGTATTCTAACATATTACTTTGATCAATTTGATAATTTAACCAAAGGTTTCTTCGTTGTATTTGTCTTGATTACATTAATAAATATTGGTGCACAATTAGAACAAAAAAGATGGGTACCGTATTTAGAACATATTAGATTTTTAGTGTTTTGTAGTTTTTTTATCATTCAATCTCATAATTATTTCTTGCTGATTTTACCTTTCATATTCGTTTTTATCATCGAAAAGATGTTTAATTTTAGTAATTGGTATCAAAAAAGTATTTTGAAGATTATATAAATGATAATTTAGGTCTTATTGTTTCGTTTAGATTAGGCGGTTAAAAACGAGTTCATTATTTTTACCAAACTAAAAAAAATATAATGATAGTTTCTAAACTTTTTAACCAATTTTTTCATAGCCAAACCTCAGGAGGAATTTTATTGATTTTCTGTACTGCGTTTTCTTTATTCTTAGCAAATTCACCTTTTTCAAAATCGTATGATTCTATTTGGGAAATTAATCTATTTGGTCATCATTTTTCACATTGGATTAATGATGGTTTGATGGCTATTTTCTTTTTCTTGATTGGTTTAGAATTAAAACGCGAAGTTTTTGTAGGTGAATTGTCGGATACTAAAAAAGCAATTTTACCTGTTTTTGCAGCTTTGGGAGGAATGTTAATTCCTGCATTTATTTTCTTTTTGACGAATAAAGGAACGGATACCATTCATGGTTTTGGAATTCCGATGGCGACAGATATTGCTTTTGCTGTTGCTATTATAACAATGTTAGGAAATAGAGTTCCATTATCATTAAAAGTATTTTTAACAGCTTTAGCTGTTATTGACGATTTAGGAGCAATTGTCGTGATTGCATTGTTTTATCCGAATCCAGAATTACCTTTAGATTTTACACAATTCGGAATTGCAATTGCCATTTTGTTAGGTCTTTTCGCTTTAAATAAATTAAAAGTAAAATCAATAATTCCTTATATCATTGGAGGGATTGCTGTTTGGTGGTTTATGTTGCATTCGGGTATTCACGCTACAATTGCAGGAGTTTTGGTTGCATTTACAATTCCATTTGATAAGGACGATTCTAAATCACTTTCAGCTAAAATGGAACATGCTTTACATTTACCAGTCGCATTTATTATTTTGCCTTTATTTGCCTTAGCAAATACAGCAATTAGAATTGATGGCGGAGGATTAGCGCATTTTAGTATTCCTTTAGCTTCGGGTATTTTCTTAGGATTAGTTGTAGGAAAACCAGTCGGAATTACATTATTTACATGGATTGCGGTTAAATTAGGATTGTGTGAATTACCTACAGCAGTAAATTTCAAACGAGTTTTTGGTGTCGGAATTTTAGGAGGAATTGGATTTACAATGTCTATTTTTGTTTCGATGTTGGCCTTCAAAGACCCAAGTTATATAAATGAAGCGAAATTGATGATTTTAGTAGCTTCGTTAACAGCTGCTATTGTTGGATTTATTGTTTTAAAAATATTATTAACTACAAAACAAGATTATTCAGATTAAGAATAGTCAATTCATAAATAATAGAATCGAATTTTTCTTCGGAGAAATTCGATTTTTTTTTGAAGATGATTCCGTAACTTCGTGTAAAATTTTTGAATAAATGAGAACGTATCAAGAAACAATCGATTGGTTGTTTACAAATTTACCAATGTTTCAACGTGTTGGAGCATCAGCAATGAAAGCAGATTTAACAAATATTACAGCGTTATGCGAGTATTTGGGAAATCCTCAAACTAAGTTTAAAACGGTTCATATTGCAGGGACAAATGGTAAAGGAAGTACGTCTCATATGTTGGCCTCTATTTTTCAGGAAGCAGGTTATAAAACAGGTTTGACAACTTCTCCACATCTCAAAGATTTTCGTGAACGAATACGTGTAAATGGAGAAATGGCTGATGAAGAATTTGTGATTGATTTTGTGAATAAGCATGAGCAAAAAATAATTGATCAAAAAGCATCTTTTTTTGAAATTGCAATTGCGATGGCTTTCGAATATTTTGCACAACAGAAAGTTGATATCGCGATTATAGAAACTGGTTTGGGCGGACGATTAGATTCAACGAATATTATTTTACCAGAACTTTCTGTGATTACGAACATTGGTTTAGATCATACACAATTTTTGGGTGATACATTGGACAAAATTGCATTTGAAAAAGCTGGTATCATAAAACCAAATACAGCGGTTGTAATTGGTGAAACAACAGCAGAGACAAAAACAATTTTTGAACAAGTAGCGAAAGATAGAAATGCAAAAATCATTTTTGCTGAAGAAAAACATTTTCAAGATTTAGCTTCAGATTTGAAAGGGTCTTATCAAATCAAAAATAAACGTACCGTTTTAACCGCTATTGAACAATTGCAAAAACAAGGTTGGGCAGTCTCTCCTGAAAATATTACGAATGGCTTATTGAATGTTGTAAAGAATACAAATTTGCGCGGACGTTGGGATATTTTAGGACAACACCCATTAATTGTTGCTGATACTGCGCATAATCCACATGGTTTAGCAGAGGTTTCAAAACAAATAAATGAGCAAGCTTATAATCAATTGCATTTGGTTTTAGGATTTGTGAATGATAAAGATGTTTTATCTATTTTAAATTTCTTTCCTAAAAAAGCAACTTATTATTTCTGTCAACCAGATGTTCCTCGAAAATATGACATTGACGACTTGTATAAAATCATACCAGAAGATATTACCGATAAACACTTTTTTGATACTGTAGAAAAGGCATTAATTGCTGCAAAATCAAATGCAACAGAAAATGACATGATTTACGTTGGAGGTAGTACATTTATTGTTGCAGAAGTCATCTAATTTTAAAATAATATGAAATAAATCATGATAGACTCCGCTTGAATAGCGGAGTCTATATTTTTTATAACCTATAATAATTATTTTATGTATTAAATGCATGTAATTCATGATTTTGAAAGTTTTTTTACTGAATTTACGATGGTTTAGTTAACTCAAAAAATATGAAAAAAGTTTTATTTGTTTTTACACTTATAGCAACTGCGACATTTGTAAAATCACAGGTAGATGGATATCCCCTGAATTTTATAGTATAAGTTAAGCTACATATTTTAAAAATTGTAAATTATACCCGTTGTGCATTTTGATTGATAAATAATAAAGTTGTTCATTTGATTGAAAAAGAGTAAATTTATTTAACTTCAAAATGTTTACAATGAACAACTTACTTGCAAATTACGAAAGAATATTGGAAGTTCTACGAAAATTATCCACAGATACACTTTTTAATTTATAAATTTAGATGACCTAAACTTCTTTTTAGGACTCATAAGTCTTGTCTTAACAGTTGAATTTATGGGTATTGATAGTGAAAATCATTAATTTTGAAATCTCCCTTAAGTGCTAAGTTGTAATATTCAACGAAGTATTTACGATCGTATAAAACGTAGATTATCAGAGCAAATTAATAGTATTCTAGCTAAAATTACTGCACAAACATTGAATCAGTACATTATTAAAATACACTTAAATCGAAATATTAA